>JABXIR010000163.1 GCA_013372965.1 Gammaproteobacteria bacterium | reverse complement strand
GTTACGATACGAAACTACGCTCGAAAGTGATCGGTCTCACCTCTGCCGCTTGGATCTTACCCGCAATGGTCGGACCGGTAAGCGCGGCGCTTGTGCATGAGTACATCGGTTGGCGGTGGATCTTTATTATTCAACTTCCTTTGGTCGTGATTACCTATTTATCAGTGATCAAGGCGCTCAATAGCGGCGTCATCGAGGACATTACCAATCCGAAACAAAAATCAGTCATTATCCCTGCGATCAGCATTGGGGTAATTATCGCAGTGAGCTCTTACTTACTTACACTCGAGAGTTCCTTGATCCACCTAATTGGGGCGCTCGTCTGTGTGGCCGTTGCAATCTATATCGCGTATCAAATCGCACCGCCATCTATCCGAAACAAAAGCTCAAGTCAGCGGCCGCTCATCGTTGGTCGAGGACTCGTTCACTTTGCTTTCTATGCTGCCGATATCTTCATTCCACTTGCGCTGATTCGCTATTACGAGGTCAGTCCAATGGTCGCGGGATGGATTATGGTCGTAGGCGCAATTGGCTGGACAATCGCCAGCAGCTGGGTGGGGTTCACTAAGCGACCCATTTCACGCATTACCATCAACCAAATTGGCGCAGGATTTGTCGCTTTTGGGCTAACTCTCGCTATCGTGATTTTAGAACTGGGTTTAACTCACTGGGCTTACATCGTGGCGTGGGCTCTGATTGGCACAGGAATGGGGCTGTCTTACAACGCCATCGCGGCGGAACTTATGGAACACGCACCAAAGGCTGAGGTAGGGAAAACGTCGACTTTAGCCGCAATGTCTGACTCGCTGGGAATCATTATCGCGTCGGGCGTTGGTGGCTCCATTTTAAACGCGACCACCCTCGAAAATGCGCTCACCTACCAATGGCTTCTGGCCACCTTTGCCGCAGTTCTGCTTGGAGCATTGGCAGGACGAAGCGCGAAGAGCCTGCGTTCCACGATTACCCGCGAAGACGGGTAACCACCTCTGCGAATGACTGAGCTGCACGCTTTACCTCTTCCTCTGTCGCAAAACGACCAAATGAGAGTCGGACGGAACTTAGCGCGCGCTTTGCCGGCACACCGATTTCCGTAAGAACATACGACGGGTCAACGGAGGCTGAATTACAAGCCGATCCTGAGCTAACCGCGATGTCTTTCAGCGCAATCAGAAGCGTTTCCCCCTCAACACCGTCGATCGAAACGTTAAGGTTAAACGGAATACGATGAGCCAAATCTCCGTTGAGATGAATGCCCTCAACCGCCTTAATGATCTCTAGAAAAACATTCCGAAGTTTCTCTGCGTGCGCCATGTCGGATGTGTATTCCGTTCGAGCGAGGTGTGCGGCTTCTCCGAACCCAACGATTTGATGAGTTGGAAGCGTGCCCGAACGCAGACCTCGCTCATGTCCGCCACCTAATATCTGGGCTTCGACTTGCGACTCCACCGACTTACGAACGAAGAGAGCTCCGATCCCCTTAGGACCGTAAATCTTGTGTGCCGACATCGACAACAGATCGATATTCATGTCATTAACATCGACAGCGAGTTTACCAACGCTTTGCGCCGCATCGACGTGAAACAGCACCTCATGCTTTCGACAGACCGCGCCAATCTCCGAAATCGGATTGATCGAACCGATTTCATTATTCACGTGCATCACCGATACCAAAACTGTGTCTGCGGTGATCGCCTCCTCAACCTGGGCGACGGTCACGACACCCTGAGCATTGGGCTTTAAGTAAGTCACTTTAACTCCCAAAGACTCGAGGTATTTACACGGATCTAATACAGCCTTGTGCTCGATTGAAGTGGTAATGACATGACATTTACGCTGGCCCAACAACGGCAACACGACACCCTTTATCGCTAAGTTATCTGCTTCGGTTGCTCCAGACGTCCACACAATTTCACGTGGTGAAGCTCCGATCAATTTGGCCACTTGCCCTCGCGCCATTTCCACAGCCGCCTCGGCCATCCAACCATAACCGTGCGATCGTGACGCAGGATTGCCGAAATTACCTTCAATGCCCAAGCACTCGACCACCTTCTCGATGACTCGAGGATCCATCGGGGTAGTCGCAGCGTAATCGAGGTAAATCGCATTATTCATGGCTGTCTGCCTTATCATAAGATTGTATAGAGCTTAAAAATCCCCGCAGCAAAGAAACCTCGGCTCGGGTCAACGAAGATTTATTCAATAAATGCCGCAGCTTCATCATCGTAAGCATCGGCTTTTCTGGGTCATGAAAACCTGAGTGTGTCATCACTTGCTCAAAGTGCGAGACTAGAGATTCGTACTGCTGTCGCGACGCTAACTCTTCAGAGTCCGATGCTTCACGATGATCAAGCAGCGCCAAGCGTTGCTCATAGCACGCAATTTGTACCGCTGACGCTACGTTCAAACTGGCATAGTCTGGATTCGTTGGAATGTGCATTAAAAACTGACACTTCGAGAGCTCATCGTTCGACAATCCCGAGTCCTCTCGACCAAAAACCCACGCAACGTGGGCGGCCGATTGATTGACCAACACCTTAGAGGACCGCTGCGCAGCGCTTCGGGGGGGCTCGATCTGCCAATCAAACCCCCGAATTCTCGCACTCGCGCCAAAGGCGACCGTGACATCCGATAATACGTCATCTAATGTCTCAAAAACCTCGATGCTATCAATAATTTCGGTCGCCTTCGTTGCCAGTGCGTATGACTCATCAGTTATTTCACAACGCGGCGCAACCAGTGCGAGGCGTGAAAAGCCCATTACCTTCATGGCACGTGCAGCTGAACCTATATTGCCCGGGTGGCTTGTGCCAACTAGTACGATCTTAACGCGATCGAAGCTCGATACATTACTCATAGCGTAAATTT
>JABXIR010000252.1 GCA_013372965.1 Gammaproteobacteria bacterium | reverse complement strand
TTAACCGGTTCAACGGTACGTTCGAATACCAACTGCTGATCGAACTTTGTCGAGTAACGGCGTGGCCACCGAACGAGCGCGTTCGGCACCTTTTGCAAGCTCCGACTCGATATAGGCTGGGTCGTTGATAATCTCTTCGTAGCGAGCGCGTGCGGGAGCAATCTGTTCGTTGATGAGCTCGAAGAGTTGCTTCTTAGCTTCGCCCCAAGCGATGCCGTTTTCGAACTCTTTCCGCATGCTGGTGGTTTGTTCAGGGGTCGCAAATGCCTCCCAAATTTGGAATACCGTTGAAGAATCAGCGTCTTTTGGTTCCCCAGGCTCAAGAAGATTGGTTTTGATCTTATTGATGTGTTTTTTAAGCTTCTTTTCAGGTAAGAACAGAGGAATCGTGTTGTTGTAGCTCTTGGACATTTTTCGACCATCGAGACCCTGTAGCACAGCCACATTATCGTCAACCACGGCAGACGGTAACGCGAAGGTTTCGCCGTAGTGGTGATTAAATCGAGCGGCAATATCACGCGCCATTTCAACGTGTTGAATTTGATCTCGTCCAACGGGCACCTTGGTAGCATTGAACATTAAGATATCAGCAGCCATTAGGACGGGGTAGGAAAACAGTCCCATGGTGACGGCTGCATCGGCGTCGAGTTGCTCATCTAAGTTAGCTTGAACTGCCGCCTTGTAGGCATGGGCTCGATTCATCAGTCCCTTAGCGGTCATGCACGATAGCACCCACATGAGTTCCGGAATTTCCGGAATATCTGACTGACGATAGAACACTGCGTTATCGGTGTTGAGACCAAGGGCCAACCAAGTCGCTGCAATTTCTTTGGAAGATTGAGCCACGGCGTCAGGATCTTGGCATTTGATCAGAGCGTGGAAATCGGCCATAAAGTAGAACGATTTTTGCGTAGAATCTTGACTTGCCTCAACGGCGGGGCGAATTGCGCCAACGTAATTGCCTAAGTGAGGTGTGCCGGTTGTAGTGATGCCGGTTAATACCGTGTCGGTCATGGTTTACTTCTTATCGTATACAGGAAATATTCTGGACATTTTAGCGGTTCACGACTCGATTCGCATCCGCTTTTTTTAACTTAAGTATTCTGCGAACAATAGTTTCGAGTGAAACTTTTTGCTTGCGGCTAACCTTCAAAAAATGGTTGAATTTAGATTCAATACGAATGGATGCAAATAATGAAACAACGATTTTTTAGTGTCATTGTAGGCCTTACTTTGATCACTGCAGCGCCCGCAAACGCTGACTATGAAACCATCAACCCTCAGCAAGACGGTCGAATCGAAATTAGCGACGATAATAAAGATTTACCTTGGGATCGCCTGTTTACGCTTCTCGGTCAGTCTGAATTTTCGAATGCGTCAATTTCACCGACCGGCGAATACTTGGCGGCGATGCACAAGTCAGAGGGGCCTCGTTCACTATTTCTTCTCGACAGTACGACGAATGAACCCATTCAACGTCTGCAGTTTGACGAGGATGAGAATATTGAAATTTATCGTGGTTTTTGGGTGAACGACACGGTTTACGCCTACAGCGTTATGACGGGTGTGAATGATGAAACTCGGCCCTACGATACGGGCGATATCTTCTTATTTGATATCGAGTCGGGAACCAACGAACGGATTTGGCGTTGGACGGGTAATTATGAGGATAACATTCGAGGCACGGGCGAACTTGTGCGCGGAGCGATAAATTTACTCTCGAGACTGCCAGATGACCCTGATAACGTATTGGTCTCTGTCACGCCTTATGAGAAACGTGACTTTTCGATTCGTTCCGATATCTACCGACTCAACCTGAATTCGGGTGACATGAAGAAAGTTGTGACGGGGCCCGCAATAGGTGCCATGTATATGGCGAATCGCACCGGATCGACAATTGTCGCACAAGCGCGAAAACCTGATTTTAGTTTCGAAATGTACTATCGAAACAGTGACGAACGTTGGCAACCGATCGATATCGATGTACCCGAGTCCTTTGATCTACAAGGGGTTTCGGACGATGGTCGCTTCGTATACGGATTCAAGCAAAATGGGGATAGCCCATCCGCCAATCGAGACCTGATTTCGTATGAACTGGCAACGGGTGGGGTCGAAGTACTCGACTCATTTGGGTTTGTCTCGTCGTTGGAATTGTATTTTGATTCAGAGGGGCGTCCTTCATTCGTGACCTATGTGGCGGATAAGCCTGAGATTAAAGTGCTAAATAACTCGCGTCTCTCGGCTGTTGTTTCGGGCTTTATGCGAAGTTTTGAAGGACTGTCAGTGGTGCCTACTAGTGCCACTCGCGATCGATCCAAAATCGTGCTTCACGTGAGTGGGCCACAGTTCACGGGCGAGTACTTTATTTGGTCGAAGGATGGCGGTGCTCGCGCCTTGTTCAGTTCAAACTCAGCGATTGACGATATGGGACTGAAATCGTTTGAAGCCGTCAATTATGAAGCGTCAGATGGCGAGCGCTTGCAAGGTTGGCTACTGCCTCCTGCAACTGAAGAGTCGCGAGGCCTTGTGGTGTTTATTCATGGTGGTCCGCATGGCCCTTACATTCCGTATTCTTACGATCGACGTATTCAAATGTTATCGCAGCTCGGATTTCATGTGTTCGCGCCTAATTTCCGCGGCTCTGGTGGTTTCGGTTATAACTTCGAGCAAGCAGGGCATCGTCAATGGGGAACTCGCATGTTAGACGATATGAAAGAGGGGGCAGAGTACGTCATTAACCATTACGACACCGGGGACATTGTGGTAGCCCTTGGTGGAAGCTACGGCGGTTATGCTTCGGCGCAAAGCTTAGTTCGCTACGCAGATTTCTACGACTGCAGCGTCGTGATTGCCGGTGTGTTCGATCTTGAGCAACAGCTGGAAACCTGGGATGCGGGCAGTATGTACGGAACCGCGGGTTATGAATCCACCGCAATTGGCGACGATGAAGCCTTTTTGAAGGCGAATTCGCCAATTCACAACCTCGACGCCATCGTTGACCCCATGTTGATTATTCATGGCACGGTAGACCGTCGTACTCCTTACGAGGGCGCTATTTCAATGATTGAAGCACTCGAAGCCGCGGGCGAATCACCTGAGTATTACTTCTATGAAAATGAAGGGCACGGGCTGTATTTTCCGACCAACCAAAAGCAGCAGTGGTTACAAATTAACTCTTTCCTAAATCGCTGCGCACAGTAGTTAAATCCAAATATTCAGCGGTGATTAATCCTCATCGCTGAATATTTGTACCGTGACCTTTCCGCTTGCATCAATCGATGCACGATACATACCTTCGGTATTAAAGGGCATGGAGATTGCCCCGTCACGATTCGTGATGATGACGCCTCCCGTACCGCCAACTTCGAGCAGTTTACTGATGACTTGTTGACCAGCGATCTCGATGGACTCGCCCAAGTATTCAACCCGAGCGCAGATATCGGATGCCACGTTATAGCGAATAAAGTATTCTCCGTGACCCGTTGCAGATACAGCACAGCTGTCATTATCAGCAAAGGTTCCTGCGCCAATAATTGGCGCATCGCCGACTCGACCGAAACGTTTATTGGTCATGCCTCCAGTCGATGTTCCGGCTGCCAGATTCCCGGACTGATCGAGTGCAACCGCGCCCACGGTTCCGAATTTGAATTCATCATCGAGCAAGAGCGCGATTTGCTCATGATCGTTTGATATCGCCTTGAGTTCTGATGTTTGTTGCTTTGCGCGGTCAAGTTGCTCTCGACGAAAGGGGGTGTTGAAGAAACTGTTTTCAACTTGAGGGAGACCGATTGAGCGCGAAAATTCGTCTGCACCATCACCACTGAGCATGACGTGAACCGACTGATGTAATACGGCTTGCGCAGCAAGAATCGGATGTTCAGTAAATTGTATGCCACTAACGGCTCCCGCTTGGCGGTTATGGCCGAGCATGATTGAGGCGTCAAGCTCATGGGTTGCATCGTGGGTATAGACCGCACCAACGCCTGCGTTAAACAAAGGGGAACTCTCAAGGGCGATGATGGCGTTAATAATGGCTTGTTCACTCGAACCGCCTTGCTCTAAAACGGCATACCCGGACCTCAAGGCAAATTCAAGCGTCTCCCGAATAGCACGCTCCTTGTCTTCATCAAGCGCGTCACGAGTGATAACACCTGCACCGCCGTGAATCGCAATCGCGATGGGGTTGGAATCGGCGTAACTCGTTGCCGCCAGTAAACTACACAGGACGCTACTTAGAACGATCTTTTTATTCACGATATTCCCCTTTAATTTATGGTGCGACTAAGATGGCGACTTCGACATCTCGTGAAAAACCTTTAGGTGACACAAACCCAGTGCGGAGTATTCTCGCACCTCCGGCGCCTTCACTTAATTGCGAGGCCAGTGCGACAATTTCCCCGCCATTCGCCACGGATTGTAAGCGAGCCGAGAGGTTGACTGGGCTGCCGACCACCCCATACTTCATCCGGCGTTCACTGCCCATGTTGCCAACCACCACCTCACCTCGAACCACCCCGATTCCGATGGAAATTTCAGGCAAATTAAGTTCGGTTAACCGAGCATTCACTTCGCTCATAGCTCTTTGCATGTTCACAGCGCACGTCAGTGCCGCAACGGTATGCTCATGCAGCTGAATCGGTGCATTGAACAGTGCAAGAAGCGAGTCACCTTCGAACTCGTTGACAATACCGCCATGTTGATGAACGACTTCCGTCATCTTTCCTAGGTAAACGTTGAGTAAGGCAACAACGTCTTGAGGCGCGAGTTTTTCGGTGATTTGGGTAAATCCTCGCATATCGCACATCAGTAAAGACACTTCGCGAAGTTCCCCGCCCAATTCCGATTGCTTTGGGTTGTCGAGCATTTGGTTAACGACTTCGGAGTTTAAATAGCGTTCAGCGATGAGATGCATTTGTCGGTGTCGGCGGCGAGCCGCCTTGCCTTGAGATAAGTCATCTTCCCTGCGATGAGATACCTGCAGTGCAGATGCAATTCGCGCGGAAAATAGGGGCCCACTGTAGGGGGGGGAAATGACGTCGGTGGCGCCCTGTTGAATAAACTCGGCTGCGATTTCAGTATTGGGCGTTTGGCTCAAAATCAGAATCGGTAGGTGCTTAAGTGTTTTATGTTGCTTGAAGGCAGTCAATGTACTTAACGCATCGTCTTCGTCATCCGCATCGAGAAGTACGAGCTCGGCGTGTTGGCGAACCACCGCATCAATACCTTGCTCTTGTGACTTAGCGATCAATATATGGTGGCCTTGGGGCTCGAGGATTCGACAGATCTTTAGACGGTTGACGGCATTCGAACTGACTAAAAGGATGTATCCGGCTTGATTCGTCACCTTAAAGCGACTGGTCTTTTCAGACTGAAGCAGTAACTGCAGGTTTTTTAATTCTTGAATGACGACAGTTTTGGCTGACGAATCATCCTGAATTTTGCTAAGCTCTTGTTCAATGAACGTAGCTAGGACGTCAGTTTTATTTTGACGCCAGAGTGTTACTAATTTGCTAGCAACCTCACTTAGCTGAATTTCGGCTAAGTAGTGTTGGAGTGCTGCGAGCGATGAGGGGAGTGGCTTTTTGGATTCCATCGCCAATTCGTTTATTGTGAATATTACCATTAGTCTACCTTAGACTACTTGCGGATAACAAAAAATCTTTGGAGTCGATATGACAACTCTATCTCAAGTTGAGCTTTTTAGCGGTTTGCCGAACGATGTTCTCGAGCAAATGAAGGCACTGCTCAAGCGCGTACGTATTTCACAGGGTGAGGTTCTTTTCAAAGAGGGCGATGCAGCAAACGGCTTATACCTGATTCAGAAAGGTCGTGTAAAAGTTTATGTCGCTCAAGATCACAAAGAGTTTATCCTGAATATTCAGGGTGCTGGTGAAGCCGTCGGTGAATTGAGTTTACTCGACGATGAGGCGCGTTCGGCCACTGTCGTTGCGATGGAGGCGTGTGATCTGCTGTACCTTAGCAAAGATGATTTCAATGCATGGATTGATCAAGAGCCAAGAATCGCTCGCACGATTATTATTGCCTTAACTCAGCACATTCGCCGTATGACCGACAAAATTCGTGGCTTAGCGCTCCAAGATGTCTATTCGCGTGTACGCGGGGTGTTAGAGAGTTTAGCGGGTGCCCCCGACACTGATGGTTTACGCTACATTCCCGATCGTTTAACACAGCAAGATATTGCCGACCGTGTGGGTTCATCGCGTGAAATGATTGCACGTATCCTCAAAGAGTTGGTGCTTGGGGAATACATTGCCGTCGAGAATCGGCACGTGACATTGCTTAAAAAATTGCCCGAGCGTTTCTGACGGGTGGCAAAGACAATTCAAACGGACGCGTTAGTCATCGGGGCTGGCGCGGCGGGCCTTATGGCAGCAATTCAGCTCGGCAGGCAGGGCGTAACAACACAGCTCATCGATCATGCGAACAAGCCCGGGAAGAAAATACTCATGTCTGGTGGTGGCCGATGTAATTTCACCAATTACTATGTTGAGCCCACGCGCTATCTTTCGAACAATGAACATTTTTGTAAAAGTGCGTTATCGCGATACACCCAATGGGACTTCATTGCGATGGTCGATCAGCACGGTATTGCCTATCACGAAAAGACGCTCGGACAGCTTTTTTGCGATGGTAAATCAAAAGCCATCCTAGAAATGCTGTTAACAGAACTCGACGACGTAGGCGTTCCACTTCAGCTTGAAACTGACGTGCTATCTGTTGAAAAAGACGAACAACATTATAGCGTGCGTACCTCCCGAGGGACTTATAAAACGACACATCTGGTGATTGCTACCGGCGGATTGAGTATCCCAACGATGGGGGCGACGGGCATTGGCTATCAGCTGGCTGAACAGTTCGGCCACCGGCTGCTAGAGCGCCGCGCGGGGCTCGTTCCGTTTATCTTTACCGATCATCATAAAGCGGTCTTTTCAAAGCTTTCAGGCACTTCGTTGCGTGTTTCCGTGTCATGTAATCAGCAGTCATTTGATGAGGATATGCTGTTTACGCATCGAGGATTGAGTGGTCCTTCGATGTTGCAGATCTCCTCGTATTGGCGCGAAGGAGATTTCATCGAGATCGACTTACTTCCTAGCATTGATGCAACACAATGGTTACTGGAGCAAAAACGGACGGCGCCAAAGTCGGGTTTTGTGAAGGTTCTCAGCCAGCACTGGCCCAAGTCGGTAGCTGAGGCGCTTGCCCAGCTGTTTGAGCTGACGGGTATGTTAGGGGAGACAGCCGATCGTCATTTGGTGTCACTGGGTGAGAAGCTAAATGCCTGGCGAATCAAACCGAGCGGAACCGAAGGCTATCGTACCGCAGAGGTCACTCTAGGTGGCGTTGATACCGATGAGCTTTCGTCCAAGACAATGGAAAGTAAATATCAACCGAACCTCTACTTTATTGGTGAAGTGGTCGATGTGACGGGGCATTTAGGCGGTTTTAACTTTCAGTGGGCCTGGGCAAGTGGATACGTTGCAGCTCAGGCAATCTCAGACACACTGGGGAATACTCCTGATTGACGCAATGACGTGTAATCGCTAGTCTCATCGGTCCTTACAGACGCTTTCTTACTTATGATTAAATTAGATTCAATTTCGAAACACTTTGACGTGGGTGGTCATTCGGTCACTGCACTCGACGACGTGTCTCTCGAAGTGCCCAAAAGCAGTATAGTGGGCGTGATTGGTGCCTCTGGTGCGGGTAAAAGTACCCTCATTCGCTGTGTGAATGGGCTCGAGTCGGTGACTTCTGGTAGCGTTTGGGTAGATGGTCAAGATATCACCCAGTTGACGCGTTCCGAACTTCGCGAAGCTAGGCGCTCGATCGGTATGATCTTTCAGCATTTTAACTTGTTGTCGTCGCGTACCGTCTTTGAAAACATTTCCTTGCCATTGGAACTGTCGGGGGCCTCAAAAGCCGAGATTGAAACGGCGGTGGCTCCTTTACTCGAATTGACAGGACTTAGCTCAAAACGAGATCAATACCCTGCGCAGTTGTCGGGCGGTCAGAAGCAGCGTGTGGCGATTGCGCGAGCGCTGGCGAATCAGCCAAAGGTGTTGCTCTGCGACGAGGCGACGTCGGCACTCGATCCTAAAACGACACAGCAAATCCTCGCGTTATTAAAAGACATCAATGAAAAGCTTGGGCTGACCATCCTTCTTATTACTCATGAAATGGAAGTAGTGAAGTCAATTTGCGATTCGGTCGCTGTTATATCCGACGGAAAAATTGTGGAGCACGCCGGGGTCGCACAAATCTTTATGCAACCCAAAAGCGATGTGACGAGAGACTTTGTGAACAATGCACTTCATCAGCGACTTCCCGATAAGCTGGTTCAACGAATGACAAGAAGTTCGAGCGGTGCGTGTGACCCGATTGTGAGATTGACGTTTACGGGCGGTTCTGAGAACCAACCATTGGTGTCGTCGATTAGTCGTGAGTACGATGTGGATATAAGCATTATTCAATCTTCAATAGAACAGGTCCATGGATTGAGCATGGGCTTCCTAATCGCAAGGCTGAGCGGACAGCAAGTAGATAACGCTTTAAAAGCGATGCAGAAACACCAAGCCGTCAACGTGGAGGTACTTGGATATGTGGTATGAGCATTTTCATTTGCTTTGGCCGGCGCTGCTGGAAACTCTCTATATGGTTTTCGTGTCAGGTGGTGTGAGTGTTGCCGTGGGCGTGCCGATCGGGGTATTACTCTTTATTACGCGTTCCGATCGTCTTATGCCAATGCCGGGGTTACACCACGCTCTGTCCGTCATTGTTAATGCGGCGAGATCCATTCCCTTCATTATCCTGATGGTGGCGATTATTCCTCTGACGAGACTTATCGCAGGAACCTCCATCGGTACGACGGCAGCCATTGTTCCGTTAACCCTTGGCGCGATTCCATTTGTTGCTAGAATAGTTGAGGCATCGATTACTGAGGTGCCTAATGGGCTTGTGGAGGCTGGTAAAACGATGGGTGCGACACCCTATCAAATCGTTTCGAAAATACTCTTGCCAGAGGCATTTCCTGGGCTGATACACGGTGTCACATTAACCTTGGTGACGCTGGTGGGCTACTCTGCCATGGCTGGCGCCATTGGTGGTGGTGGCCTTGGCGATCTGGGAATACGCTATGGATACCAGCGCTTTGACGGTCCACTTATGTTGGCGACTGTTGTGGTGTTGATCGTATTAGTTCAATTGATTCAATCCTTCGGCGATTTTCTCGTACGCCGATTTGACCGGAGATAATATGTTTTCATTGTTTCGTAAAGCGCTCACCGCCTTGTTTGTTGTGTCACTTATAGCTGGCTGTGGACGCAGTGACGATGTGTTTCGTATTGGTGTTATGGCCGGCCCTGAAGCCGACTTAATGCGCAAGGCGGTAGAGGTTGCCGAAAGCCGATCAAACGGTGAATTCAAGTTTGAGGTGATCGAGTTTAGTGACTACATATCACCGAACATTGCGTTAAACGACGGCTCGATTGATATGAACGCGTTCCAGCACGAGCCTTATTTGAACCAGATGATTAACGATCGTGGTTTATCGCTTGTAAAAGTTGGCACGACGTTTGTATATCCTATCGGCGGTTACTCGAATGAGGTTGAGTCCTTAGCTCAGCTTAAAGACGGCGATGTGATTTCAATTCCCAACGATCCTACCAACGAAGCAAGAGCGCTGATGATTTTACACAAAGCGGGCATCATCGAGCTCGACGACGTCAATAATCTAGTCGCAACGCCGAGTAACATCATCGTAAACCCTCTGAATCTTCGATTTGTGGAACTAGAGGCAGCGCAGCTACCGCGTTCTCTTGAAGACGTCACCGTCGCGTTTATCAATAGCACATATTCCGTGCCGTCGGGGCTGATTCCAACCCGTGATGCGTTGGTGGTCGAGGGCGCTGATAGTCCTTACGTTAACCTGATGGTGACGCGAATGGATAACCAGTCGGACCCGCGCGTTGACCTCGTCGTCGCCGGTTATCAGTCGGATACGGTAAAAGAACTGGCCGAGGAATTGTTTAAGGGTGGGGCGATTGCCAGCTGGTAATGACGCACTAACCTAAAGATGAAGGTTGAGTGCATCGCTGTTGCCCGCAAGCTAAAAAGCCCGCGATGATAATCGCGGGCTTTTTTGTTGAAACAATACAGCCATCCCGACCGCTACGTAAGGGGTTAGTTTGCCAATTCGAAGCTGAATCGGTTTTTCACACCGTGTGTGGCGACCGCTTCCCCGTCTTCAAAACGAGGCGCGTAACGAAACTTGTTAACAGCGTCGATGGCTGTATTGATCATTGCTCGATCGGTTCCTGCTGGGCGGTCATTTTTAGAAAACTCGCTATCGATCGCGACGGGATTGCGCACGAAGCCTTGCTCATCAACGGTGAATTCTAATACCACCCAGCCTTCAATTCCCTGTGAAGCAGCACTTCTCGGATATCGGGGGGGGATTCGGTAGATAGGTTCGTAATCCGCGTTGGCCTGAGCGGGTGTTGAACGTCCGATTTCAAGGCAATACTCCGTCGCTTTATCTTCGTCGCCTAGCTCCGAATAGCTCTGCACTAGAAAGGCATAGGCCGATAGACCTGCTGGGTTTCGCGAGACACCGTCCGGCGCCAGTGCGGTAGTCGAACGTTCAAAATATTCGATTGCCTCCTCGTAATCTCTTTGGGCAAACTCGAGTCGACCTGCCAAATGGTGGGCAAGCCCAATGCGAACGTCTTCGTCAGGTAACAGGTCGTGATATATCTCGATGGCTTTTTCAAGGTTATCATCTCCATCACTGGTGGCACCCGAGTAGAGTTGTGCCTCGGCAAGTTGATATAGACGGCTGGCACGATCTAGATCGGGTTCACTGTAGTGTTGATCAATTAGGTCTTCAACTCGACGAAATCGTCGCCTTGAGTCTCCTTGATCAAAATCCTGTTGGTACTGAGCTCGAGCATAGTCTCTCAGTGGATTGACCAGCGCTTCTGAATCAGGTCCCCAGTGTTGCTCGATGAGCTCGATCTCATGCTCGAGCACGCGCAAGAGTGTCTCGGATCTGCGGAAGCCGTTTCTGCGCTGGATCGATAATGCATAATTATCGGCGAGTACAATGAGTGTCTCGGGCGATGCATCAAGTTCAGTTGCGAGCACATAGGCCGCGTTAGCTGCGGCCCATACCGCGGATGCGTCACCCGATTGCTCTGCCTCTTGATAGGCTTTGAAGGCGTCGTTTATTTGGGCGGCTGCGGAACGTGGTTCATCGGCAACTGCCCATGGGGATGCAAGCGCCATGAGGATAAAGACAGCGGCTCGTAGTTTAATCATTCAGCGTTTCCTTTTCGGGATTATTATTTTAGTTGTCTAGTCAGGTAAAAGGATATCACGGAGGATGTAAAAGAAAAAAGCCAACAAGTGTGTACTTGTTGGCTTTTTGTTGTTCGTTGTTTGAGTTTTTGGCTAAAGGATTTAGAGCTCTATGTCGGCAAAAGCATCGGCATCGACTTCGCTGTCGATTGCGCCCACGAGATACGACGTGATCTCCGTCTCTTGAGGTGCGACCTGTACCGAATCGCTGTTAAGCCACGAGTCCATCCACGGAAGTGGGTTGGTAGTGCGGTTGTAAAGCACTGGATAGCCCACGTCTTTGAGACGACTGTCGGTAATGTACTCGATGTACTGACAAAGAATGTCTTTGTTCAAACCAATCATCGAACCGTCTTTGAATAGGTACTCAGCCCATTCCATTTCCTGCTCTGCCGCTTCGCGGAAAATGTCGATCACTTGCTGACGCGTTTCGAGAGCAATCTCTGCGAACTCAGGATCGTCTGCACCGTTAGCGAGCTGATTGATCATGAACTGAGTGCCACTAAGGTGTAACGCCTCGTCACGAGCGATCAATCGAATCACTTTCGCGTTGCCTTCCATGATAGCGCGCTCAGCGAACGCGAAACTACATGCGAAAGAGGCATAGAATCGGATGGCCTCGAGTACGTTGACTGAAACGATGGTTAAGAAGATTTTCTTCTTAAGCTCACGCTTCGTAATCACTACTTTTTCGCCGTTAAGGATGTGCTCACCCTCACCGTGCTGGAGGTAGAACGTTGCATACTCGAGTAGGTCGTCATAGTACTCGGTGACTTTTTCGGCGCGCTTTACGATGAACGGGTTTTCGACGATATCGTCGAATACGATTCGAGGATCGTTGATTACGTTACGGATAATGTGCGTGTACGAGCGCGAGTGAATCGTTTCACTGAATGCCCAAGTCTCAATCCAGGTCTCAAGCTCTGGAAGAGACACAAGTGGCAATAACACGACGTTAGGGGAGCGGCCCTGAACACTGTCGAGCAGTGTCTGGTACTTCAGGTTACTCAGGAAAATATGCTGCTCGTGTGCAGGCAGTGCGTTGAAGTCTTTACGGTCTTTCGACAAATCGACCTCTTCTGGACGCCAGAAAAACGACAACTGCTTTTCGATCAGTCGTTCGAACATAGGGTAGCGCTGCTCATCATAACGAGCTACGTTGACGCATTCACCGAGGAACATCGGCTGAGTGAAGGCATCGAATTTCTTTTTGTTGAAGCTAGTGTATTTCACGTTAACCTCCTAAATAAATTTTATTGAGTACGTGCTTAGATTTTGCACGCACCGCCTTCACAACCTTCTTCTTCAGCGATAACCACCTCGGCAGAATCTTTGTACTTCTCTTCCGCGCCGTCGCGAGTGTTGTGATAGTAAAGCGTCTTAAGACCGTTGCGGTAAGCCGTGATTAAGTCTCCAAGCAAACTTTGCATAGGCACTTTGTTATCTTTGAACTTACGCGGGTCATAGTTGGTATTTGCGGAGATAGCCTGGTCGACAAATTTCTGCATAACACCAACGAGCTGTAGATAACCGTTGTTGTCAGGAATATCCCAAAGCAACTCATACTGATCGCGTAGCTCTTTGAGTTCAGGTAGAACCTGCTTAAGGACGCCATCTTTTGAAGACTTAACCGATACTAGGCCGCGAGGAGGCTCAATGCCGTTGGTCGCGTTCGAAATTTGCGATGACGTTTCACTTGGCATTAGCGCGCTGAGCGTCGAGTTACGAAGACCGTGTTCTTTGATTTCGCTACGCAGTGATTCCCAGTCGAGGTAGAGTGGCTCGCCACAGTAACGATCAACCTCGGGTTTATGAGTGTCGATTGGAAGCACGCCATCCGCATAAGTCGTTTCGTCGAATGCCGGGCACGCACCGAACTCCTTTGCGAGCTTGTTAGATGCTTTTAGCAAATAGTATTGCATTGCTTCAAAGGTGCGGTGGGTTAGACCTAGGCCAGATCCGTCGGAGTAACGCGCGTGGTTCTTCGCAAGATAGTAAGCAAAGTTAATCACTCCGATACCGAGCGTACGGCGACGCATGCTACCGATTTCAGCTGCTTTTACTGGGTAGTTCTGATAGTCGAGCAGGCTGTCGAGTGCACGAACGATGAGCTCTGCCAGCTCTTCGAGTTCGTCGAGGCTTTCGAGCGTACCCAAGTTGAACGCCGCTAGGGTACACAGCGCGATCTCGCCTTCTTCGTCGTTGATGTCATTCAACGGGTTGGTTGGCAACGCGATTTCGAGACAGAGGTTCGATTGGCGAACGGGTGCCTTGTAAGGGTTGAACGGACTGTGGGTATTACAGTGGTCAACGTGCTGAATGTAAATTCGGCCAGTGGAAGCACGCTCTTGCATCAGTACGGAGAATAGGTCGACGGCTTTTACCGTGCGCTTACGAATATTCTGAGCCTGCTCATATTTTGCGTATAGACGCTCAAATTCGTCTTGGTCGGCGAAGAAGGCATCATAAAGATCTGGGACTTCGTCAGGGCTGAACAGCGTGATGTCTTGGTTTTTAATTAAACGCTGGTACATCAGGCGGTTTAGCTGAACACCGTAATCGAGGTGACGTACACGGTTTTCTTCAACGCCTCGGTTGTTTTTAAGTACTAGCAAGTCTTCAACTTCTAGGTGCCAAAGCGGGTAGAACAAGGTTGCTGCACCACCACGTACACCACCTTGCGAGCAAGACTTAACTGCTGACTGGAAGTACTTGTAGAAAGGAATACAACCTGTGTGGAACGCTTCGCCGCCACGGATTTTACTACCGATGGCGCGGATACGCCCCGCATTAATGCCAATGCCAGCACGCTGGCTAACGTAGCGTACGATTGCAGTGGCCGTTGCATTGATTGAATCGAGCGAGTCGCCACTTTCGATCAGTACACAGCTACTAAATTGGCGCGTTGGTGTACGAACACCCGCCATGATTGGCGTTGGCAATGAAATCTTAAAAGACGAGACGGCTTCATAGAAACGGCGAATGAAATCCATGCGCTGGTCGGCAGGGTAGCGAGCAAACAGTGCGGCTCCGACAAGCATGTATAAAAACTGCGGACTCTCGAAGTATTCGCCAGACACTCGGTCCTGGACGAGGTACTTGCCCTCGAGCTGTTTTACTGCCGCGTAGGCGAAGTTCAAGTCTCGAGCGTGATCGATCCACTCGTTCATTTGTTCAAAGTCAGCGTCGGAGTACTCTTCGAGGAGGCCGCTGTCGTAGCGCTTCATAGCCACCAAACGTTCTACTTGAGCCTTGATGTGTGGCGGCTCAAATTGCCCGTAGGCTTTTTTGCGAAGGTGGAAGATATTGAGTCGCGCAGCGAAGTACTGGTAATCAGGGTTGTCGGCACTGATTAAGTCGGCCGCAGATTTAATAAGGGTCTCATGGATTTCGGTCGTCGAAATGCCATTGTAGAATTGCAACTGGGCGTTTAATTCTACCTGTGAGACCGAAATCCCTTCTAGACCCTCGGCAGCCCAGTTGAGGACGCGGTGGATTTTGTCGAGATCGATGGGCTCTTGCTGCCCGCTTCTTTTTTTGATTAACAACGCTGAAGTATTCAACTTGACGCTCCTAGTTTAACGTTCATCGAGAGAAGCCAGCTAAAGATTGAAGCTCGAACTCTCGAATAACCTTCCTTGTTTTATTGATTTTATGCCGCCGTACTCGTGACTCTTTCGAGCCCAGTGATCACGCGCTTTAGAGCAAAAAACAGGGTGTGCGGTTGATCACGTTTTGATCTGTTATGTACCACATATGGTGTTCATGTTTCTATTTATTACTAGATATAGTGCCTCTGTGGATCATGGCGGTCAACAAAAATAATTGAAATATTGTCGAGTTTTTTACTTGATTTTGGTGTCGTTAGTGCTACCCGAACTGACGGTTTTATTATCCCTTTTGAGAGCACTAAACCGTATTGATAGTGATCACTTACTTTTCGGCGTCTGTTGTTTTTTCGAAAAATTTTCAGGCCGATGAAAGGTATTGGTTCGCGATTCAGCGGCCTGAGTAAAAATATCGCTGTTACAATGTCGCAGCTTCCTTGAGATTCGCAGGTGCATCTGTTAGCGTGCGCGGCTGTCTTCAGCCGAGCCAAGAGACACCATTTATGGTGAATTAGGCTAGGCTTTTTAAATCGAAATCCTTCGATTTACTTAAAAAGGGTCTTATTACGATGTTATTTACTTCGACACGTGCGGATTGGCTTGGAAATATCCGTGCTGACGTCTTGGCAGGTTTGGTTGTAGCGCTTGCTCTCATTCCTGAAGCAATCGCTTTCTCAATTATTGCGGGTGTAGACCCCAAAGTCGGCCTCTATGCATCATTCTCGATGGCGGTGGTTATCGCCATTGTCGGTGGTCGACCCGGAATGATCTCTGCCGCAACCGGGGCGATGGCTTTGTTAATGGTGACCTTAGTCAAGGAGCATGGCCTCGAGTATTTGCTTGCTGCAACGATCCTAACGGGTCTTCTTCAGCTGTTAGCTGGCTATCTTAAGTTGGGGCAGTTGATGAGCTTTGTATCTCGTTCGGTGGTCACTGGCTTTGTGAACGCATTGGCGATTCTGATTTTTATGGCTCAGTTACCCGAACTAACAAACGTTACGTGGCATGTGTACGCGATGACCGCAGCTGGGTTGGGGATTATCTATTTGTTTCCTTACGTACCCAAGATTGGCCGTGTGTTGCCATCACCCTTGGTATGCATCCTAGCGTGCACCGCTTTCGCGATGATTGTGGGTCTCGATATTCGAACGGTCGGCGATATGGGCGAATTACCCGATACTCTACCGGTATTCTTGTGGCCCGATGTGCCACTGAATTTTGAAACCTTGAGCATTATTTTCCCTTACTCGTTGGCCTTAGCTGTCGTTGGTTTGCTTGAGTCTTTGATGACAGCAACGATTATCGATGACTTTACCGATACGGATAGCGACAAGAACCGTGAGTGCAAAGGTCAAGGTGTTGCGAACGTCGCAACTGGTTTGATTGGTGGTATGGCGGGTTGTGCGATGATTGGTCAGTCGGTGATCAACGTGAAGTCTGGCGGCCGAGGACGACTTTCTACTATGGTCGCGGGTGTCGTGTTGTTACTACTGGTCGTGTTTCTCAGTGACTGGGTACGCCAAATTCCGATGGCTGCACTGGTGGCGGTCATGATAATGGTGTCGATCGGCACGTTCTCTTGGTCATCCATTACCGATTTAAAGTCTCACCCCTTATCGACCAATATCGTGATGATCAGTACCGTCTTAGTTGTGGTGTTTACACATAACCTGGCGCTGGGTGTGCTGGTAGGGGTCTTGTTTGCCGCATTGTTCTTCGCAAATAAGATTTCGCACTTTATGTACGTAGATAAGCAAATCGACGATGAAGGGCGAAAAGTGACCTACGAAGTTCATGGTCAGGTGTTCTTTAATTCGGCTGACCGATTCACGGCGGCGTTCGATTTCCGCGATGCCGTTGAGTTTGTTGAAATCGATCTAAGAAAAGCGCACTTCTGGGATATCTCGGCCGTCGGTGCATTGGATAAAGTCGTGATTAAATTCCGACGTGAAGGTGCCGATGTGAATGTGGTAGGGTTAAACGAAGCGAGTGCGACCATTGTGGACCGGTTCGGTGTTCACGATAAGCCAGAAGAAATCGACAAGGTTCTAGGGGGACACTAAATGACTGAGTTGCAACCGAGTGTGCTAGCCGCGATCGACGGTTCAAGAAGTGCAGAATCTGTCTGTGATTACGCGAGCTGGATAGCGCGCGTAATCGGCGCCGAACTGAAGTTGTTACACACGATTTCAACCACATTGACGCCGGTATCTTCTGACTTGTCGGGCAGTATTGGACTGGGCGCTCAAGACGAGCTTTTAAACGAGTTAACCAATCTTGAGCGGCAGCGTTCTAAGTTATTGCTCGAGAAAGGACGCCTAATGTTGGAGGCATCGAAAGATCGTGCTCAGCGATCCGGCGCAGCCAACGTCACCGTGATGCAGCGCCACGGCGATCTGGTGGAATCTCTAATAGAGCTTGAAGAAGATACCCGAGTTTTAGTGATGGGTATTCGCGGTGAATCCCACGATGGAGCAGAGTCGGGTTTAGGTAATAAACTCGAGTCAGTGCTTCGCAGTTTGCATCGGCCAATGTTGGTGGTGAATTCCGCATTTGTTGAGCCCAAGACCATTCTTTTGGCATACGACGGCGGTGACTCCGCGACGAAGGCTTTGAACATGGTGGCATCGAGCCCTCTGTTTAAGTCGGTTCATTGTCACGTGGTGTACGCGGGTAAGGAAGCCAGCGGAGCTGCGTTATTGAAGAAAAGCGAGGAAGTTCTCAGCGACGCAGAGGTTGAATGCACGACACATTGCATTGAAGGTGATCTCGGTAAGCAAATTGCCGACCTTCAATCAAAGTACGATGTCGATATGACGGTGATGGGTGCATACAGTCACGGAAAGCTCCGCGACTTTCTGGTCGGAAGCTTAACGACGGAAGTACTTAAAAATACGGCTAAACCGTTGCTATTTTTGCGTTGATCCCGCAGCAGGCGATGTTTCGGCCGAGGTCGTAACATCGTCATTTACAACGACGTTATCAGCGAGGTATTGAATGATCACGTCGGACTCATAAATCCACGTGTGGTCACCTTGACCATTTTTGATTCTCAGGCATGGAGCCTGGATTTTTCCGCCATCTTCTAAAAGCTGCTTTCGATAGACCACGTCATTTTTAGCGTCTCTCAATTCGATCTCAAGACTTTCCTCATGCATGAAACGACGAACTTTGACGCAAAAAGGGCAGGCGTGAAATTGGTAGATGGCTAGGTTTTGAGTGAGGCTGCGCTGCTTTTTCAGGGCTTCGCTAGACTTTTGAATGGGTTTTTTACGAGTTAAAAAATCAATCGCTAAAACAAGACGACCCAAGATAAATCGAATAACAATCATAACTACCAAAGATATAAGGGATGTGTGGGCGCGGATACTACCATAACGTCAACGAGATGGAACCGTTTTTAATCCTCAGAGGCGGTGACTCGTGTGAATCTCCACCGTTGGTCCCAGGCATCGAGGACTTTTTTTGAGTAAACTGTTCGTCCAGTTGAGCCGTTATAACCCGCGAGCGCGAGATGCCAAGAACCTTGATTGCGGTCGAGGTAGTAACGGAGAATCGCGCATCCGTAGCGAATATTGGTGTCAATGGTCATTAAATTGTCTTCGGGTTGGCCGATTTCATCGATCCAAAATGGCATGATCTGCATCAATCCGAGAGCGCCGGCGTGCGAAATGGCGTAACGATCAAAGTGTGACTCAATTTCGATGACGGCTAACACGAGGTCGGTCGGGATATCGTAGGCGTGCGACATTCGTAAAACCTGCGCCATAATTTGCCTCTGTTCGTCCTCGTTGCTATTGAATCGCTGTATGATCGGGCCAGCACTCAGCATCCAAAGGTCAATGTCGAGTTGGTCGAGGTGAGGTAGTTCTTGAGCGAGTGAGCTGGCTAGAGTCTCTCGCTCGGTATCGCTAAGTTTCGGCAAAGAGTCGTCGGCGCAAGCAGGAGGTATTGCAAGCGCCAGACTCATCATGACGGCTTTAACGACTGAGCTTCTGCGTAAGAGCATCGATCACATTGTCCACATTGAGCGCTTCGTTTTCAGAGGCAGCACGGTGTCGGTATTCAATTTCGCCTTTCTCAAGGCCGCGATCGCCTACGACGATGCGGTGAGGTACACCGATGAGCTCGACATCCGCTAGCATTCCGCCTAAGCGAGCCTTTTCGGCATCCATTAATAGCACTTCGAAGCCAGCGTTGCTGAGAGCATCGTGAAGCTCGTCGCACTTCGCTTTAACTACGTCTGATTTGTGGTAATTGATTGGCACGATGGCAATCTGGAATGGTGCGAGCGCCATTGGCCAAATAATGCCGTTGTCATCGTGATTTTGTTCGATGGCAGAAGCGACGACACGTGTGATGCCAATGCCGTAACAGCCCATTTCTAAAACTTGGTCTTTTCCGTTTTCGTTAAGAACCGTGCAGTTCAGTGCTTTACTGTACTTGTTGCCAAGTTGGAATATGTGTCCTACCTCGATGCCGCGCTTGATCTCGATGGTGCCCTGACCACATGGGCTTGGATCGCCTGCAACGACATTGCGGAGATCGGCGACGTCGGAATAGTTTGCGTCGGTTTGCCAGTTAACATTGCGCAGATGGTAACCAGTTTCATTGGCGCCAGCGATAAAATCTACGGAATTTGCAGCCGTTCTGTCGGCAATGATCGTGATACTCAAACCAACGGGTCCGATCGATCCTGTCGATGCACCAATCGTTGCCAAAACTTCTTCTTCTGTTGCGAAGGTAAGCGGGCTATGTAC
>JABXIR010000283.1 GCA_013372965.1 Gammaproteobacteria bacterium | reverse complement strand
CAGGGATGGCCCTTATTTTTTAGCTGAGTTTGAAGATCTCGAAGCGTCAAATCGAAGCCGACCCCCACCCCGTCGATGGCATTAAGTGCTTGGCTAGGTTCCGCACGACTCAGCTGTTTGCCGATTAGTAACGACACCTCCGTTTCGAGATGGCACTCCCCTACCCCTTTGGGCCAACGTATACCTCGTTGAATTGGGACGACACTGGTGCTCGGTTTGATAAACAGGATCGGCTCGTCTGGTATCGGATTGTTTAACTCTGCCGCGTGGGCCGCATAATTACGGCCGATGCACACGACCTTGGAGGTAGGGTAGGCAAAATACTCCCCCGATAACCACTGGGGATAGAAATTTGCGGATCCCGCCATAAAAGTACCCTCTAAAAAGTTGTAAATGCAACTAATTTAATTATGGCGAGATCATCGCTAAAGTACAGTTAATTAATCCAGCACCTTACCCGGATTCATGATGCCTTTTGGATCGAACGCCGCCTTAATCTGTTTCATCAACTGAATCTCACTGTGCGATCGTGTATAAGTCAGCGCGTGCTTCTTAAGCAATCCAACGCCATGCTCTGCTGATACAGACCCTTGTAAACGCTGTACCACCGCAAAGATCTGCTCACTCGCCGCCTTGCACTTCTCAACAAAGGCGCTTACTTCCCAATCACGAGGTTTCAAGATATTGAGGTGCAGGTTGCCATCGCCGATGTGACCAAACCAAACGACCTCAAATTCTGGATATTGTTGAGCCGCGATCGCGTCAACCTCAGCGAGGAACTCTGGAACCTTAGAAGTTAAAACGCTCAGATCGTTTTTATAGGGGGTATAAGGAGCCAAACTCTCGGAGATCCCTTCACGTAGGGCCCATAGAGACTGAGCTTGCTGCTCGCTTTGGCTCATAACACCATCGATGATCCAGCCTGCTTCAAACGCTTTTTCGAAGGAAGCGAGAACTGCTTCATCCGCGTCATCGGAACCGACTTCGACCTCAATGAGTGCGTAATATGGACATTCTGTTTCGAAAGGAGCTTGCACCCCAGTGTGCTGTTGATTCAGTCGCAGTGCATTCAGTGAAAAGAACTCGAAGGCATTAACCGTGCACCGCGCTTTGAATTCTGCGAGCAGAGGCATCATCGACTCCATTGACTCTAATCCGAGCACCAGCACCGATGACGACTTGGGTGGCTGTGTCAGTCCGATGGTCGCTTCAACGATGATACCGAGCGTACCCTCTGAACCGACAAATAAATGCCTTAGATCATAACCGGTATTGTTCTTGAGGAGGCCGTTGTTGAGATGCAGTATTTCCCCTGCCGCGGTTACCACTGTTAACCCCAGTACCCAGTCTCGAGTCATCCCGTAACGAATCACTTTAATGCCACCCGCATTGGTCGAAATATTACCGCCAATTTGCGACGAACCCGATGAAGCGAAGTCGACTGGGTAATACCAACCGATGGCTTCAGCCTCCGCTTGAAGCACCTGAGTCACCATTCCCGCCTCAACGGTAATAGTGCCAGCAACGGTATCTGATGACACAACGCGATTCATTTTATCGAGAGCGACAACAACTTCACCGTTCATGGCGGTAGCCCCGCCAGAGAGCCCTGTTCTTCCGCCTGAAGGTACGATCGCGACCTGATTTTCATTAGCCCACTTTAATACGCTCTGAACCTGTTCAGTCGATCTTGGAAATACGATTGCAGACGGGTTTGGTGAATATTGCCTACACCAATCGCCACCGTAGTGCTGTAAATCGGATTCATCAAGAAGTACATTAGTCTCATCAACTAAGTTAATCAGATCGTTTATTAATTGTTCAGAAAGCGCCACAGTCACCTCGGGTACAAAATCTCGCAAACAGTGGGGCTAGACTAATCAATCCGTTGCGAGCTTCGCAAGGCAAATATCACCACTAAGGGATAATAGAGGTTTTCATGTCAACCACTTCACTCGACAAATCAAAGATTAAGTTCCTGTTACTGGAAGGGGTTCATCCCAAGGCGATTGCAACTCTCGAGAACGCCGGCTACACCAATATCGAGCTCCTCAAGGGCTCATTAGACGAAGACTCATTGGTTGAGAAACTAAAGGGTGTCCACTTTCTCGGTATTCGCTCGCGAACTCAACTGACGGAGCGAGTGTTTGCAGCGGCTGACAAGCTCATCGCGGTGGGTTGTTTCTGCATCGGTACCAACCAAGTCGATCTTGCTTCTGCTCGTCGTCACGGCGTAGCTGTTTTCAATGCGCCCTACTCGAACACCCGAAGTGTCGCCGAATTGGTGCTTGCTGAAGCCATTATGCTCGCACGCGGCGTGCCTGAGAAAAGTATGAAGGCTCATCGAGGTGTCTGGCAGAAGACCGCACAAAACTCATTTGAGGTTCGCGGTAAAACGCTTGGCATTGTGGGTTACGGCTCCATCGGAAGTCAGCTCAGTGTTTTAGCTGAATCTCTCGGCATGAAAGTGATGTTCCACGACGTGATCACCAAGCTACCGCTCGGCAACGCCATTCAAGCCGACTCGCTCGACCACCTTTTAAGCGAAGCCGATGTGGTAACCCTGCACGTTCCTGAGACTGCCGCGACGCAGAATATGTTTGCCGCGCCTCAGTTCGCAGCAATGAAGCCCGGTTCAATCTTTATTAACGCCGCGCGAGGCACGGTCGTAGAAATCGACGACCTCGTCACCGCACTTAAGTCTGGGCACCTTGGAGGCGCAGCGATCGATGTGTTCCCAATCGAGCCTCGCTCAAACGATGACGAATTTGTGTCACCTCTCAGAGGAATCGACAACGTCATTTTGACACCTCACGTCGGCGGTTCGACGCAAGAGGCCCAAGAGAACATCGGGATCGAGGTGGCTTCCAAGTTCGTCAAATACTCAGACAACGGCACCACAACATCCGCCGTGAACTTCCCTGAAGTGGCGCTACCGGAACACGAAGGATGTCACCGTATATTGCACATTCACCAAAACGTTCCCGGCGTTATTGCAGCCATCAACGAATGCCTTTCGGACTCGGGCGCGAATATCGTCGGACAGTACCTTCAGACCTTCGATGATATTGGTTACGTAGTGGTTGATATCGACAAGTCGAACAGCGAACTCGCCGTTGACAAGATCTCGTCAATTGACCATACCGTCCGCTGTCGAGTGCTATTTTAATTTTTCGTGTTGCACCAACCCGAAAAACTTTGATGCCCAGATCATACCCAGCAGCCACAGTGCTGCTGCTATGGCTGGGTGAAGATAAGCTTCCAATACAGTAAACCAGCTACTCAGCGCTGTAATTGTTATCAGCAGGCCAAGGCCTT
>JABXIR010000044.1 GCA_013372965.1 Gammaproteobacteria bacterium | reverse complement strand
ATGAACGGGATACTGAGTTTACGTTGATGCGCGAGGGAGGCCGTATCAAGTGAATCCAGTGCGTCAAACATGGCCTTTGCATCACGTGGACCGCGATACAAGATGTATCGCCCTACCTCGTCACTCATCGTCAAGCCACGGGCATTCGATCGCAACCGAAGCGCTTCCAGTAGCTCTTCATCGACCAACCGAGGCAGTTTGTAAATTCCTCCCCACGCTAATCGCGACAACAAATCAGGCAGCGTCGCCTCCAGGTCACGAGGTGCGCAGGACGCCGAAACATACCATCGTTTACCTAAGTCTCGCATCTGGTTATACAACGCAAACAATTGACCTTCGAGTTCGGGCTTACCCAAAAAACGCTCGACATCGTCAATAATCAGCGCATCGAGACCTTGATCAACCGCTTCCGAGATCGCCTCGAGTTGATCGGGATCGGTCAACGTCATAACCCTCAAATCGTGGTCGAGAGCGAAACGCTCAACCGCGCAGAGTAAGTGGGATTTACCAGAGCTCTGCCCTCCCCATAGATAGGTTAGGAATTGGCCACCTTGATCGAACGACAGCTTTAGCGCTGAAACCAAAATGCCTCGGTCAGCGCTACTACCGACGTAGTAATTGTCGAAACTCGGGCCGTCCTTCAGTTTTACGGCGAGTGGGATTTGTTCTTTAATTTCCATCCAAACTGCTTTCCGACCATGCGAAATTAGCACTATCAAGCACGGTCAGCTTTTCATCCTGACGTAGCTTAAGACGCCACTTGTTAATGTCGTCGAGAACAGCAACTTCAATGGTAACTTCGCTGCCACGAACCGAGCGAATAACGACATCGGTGACCTGAAACATCGAAGCCAAGTAACTGAAAAGTGATGCGTAATCGTCGTAACTGTTAATATTGTGGACGGTTAATCGATAGCGTGCAGCATCGGTTGCCAATGCGACCCCCATTCTTTGCCGCTGAAAGCCCATCATCAATTCGAGACCACCTTCAACCGCTTCGCTCACATCCGCTCCAACCGCTAATGTGGTTCGAGCTAAGTCCCAGCAACGCCCGTACCAATTCGCCCGAGCACTTTGATCTCTCGATTGATACATCGCGCCAAATAATACGCAATCACTCGGGTAACGTTCGCGGAGGTTCGCCAGTGCATTAAGGTCTTGTTGCCAGACTTCACTCACACCAATATTAATTCGGTCCGATAGATCCCATGACGGAACGAGAAGTTCGATATTGTAGTTAGAGAAAGTCTGGTAAATGTCGTCATAAATCATTGAGTCTTCACCGACGACCTGCCGGCCTTCCGAAGCACCCGCCATATCGTGAGCCATCACCAACAACACACGAGCTCTTGGTTCGGGCACAATGACTGCGGAGAGATCTCTAAGATCGCCGAGCACCAGTCGATCGGAATACCTTACATTGAGAAAGATCTCGCCATCCTCCGAGGTTTGATAAGCGTAGTTATCAACGTAACGGTCCGACCGTTCGAGCAGCGTTGAAAACTGCGCTTCGTCCAAATAACGAACCATCATCTGTGACTTAAGTACGTCACGAAGCCCGTCGGTAAACGCTTGTTCGCGCGCGGGAGCCGAACGGTCCTCAACCGCGACCAAACGATCGTAGATATCCGCAGACACCGCAGAAGATATGAGTAACAAGGTCAGTAGAGATATATTGCGTAAAGCAAGAAACACGCTTAGCTTTCTCCCAAATTAATAACGACGAGAAGTGTAACAATTAACGTCGTATTTCCATAGCGCCTAATTATGACGAGTTATGACACCCATCAACACATGCTGTTGTTCGGTAGTATTACCCTTTCCCTTTAAAGGTCAACGTCAGCGAGTAAAATTAGCGACAACAGTCAATATTTGGCCTCCACAAACAGTTTAAAAGGTTGTATTCATGAGCAACAAACCATCACTTAGTTACCGCGATGCAGGTGTAGACATCGACGCTGGCAATGAACTCGTCGACCGAATCAAAGCGACTTGCGCTGCAACTTCTCGACCTGAAGTCCTCGGTGGCCTTGGTGGTTTTGGAGGTGCGTTTGCGTTGCCTACTGGATACAAGAAACCCGTACTGATCTCAGGAACCGATGGTGTCGGGACGAAACTGCGCCTCGCAATTGATGCAAAGAAGTACGACGGCATTGGCATTGACCTCGTCGCGATGTGTGTCAATGACGTGGTTGTTGCGGGTGCCGAGCCTCTCTACTTCCTCGACTACTACGCGACCGGCAAGCTCGAGTTAGACGTTGCTGAGGTCGTGATTAAAGGTATTGCAGAAGGCTGTCTTCAAGCAGGTTGTGCACTCATCGGTGGTGAAACCGCTGAGATGCCAGGCATGTACGCGAACGACGACTTTGATTTAGCTGGATTCACCACAGGTATCGTTGAGCAAGACGAGATCATTGATGGCTCAAAGGTCAGCACGGGCGACGTGATCATCGGCCTCGCCTCTTCAGGCCCTCACTCTAACGGGTATTCACTCGTACGTAAGGTCATCGAGGTGTCAGGTGCCTCATTAACTGACGAACTTGAAGGCAAGTCACTCGCAGATCACCTTCTTGCCCCAACAAAAATCTACGTTAAAAGCCTGCTCGAGCTTCGTAAGTCGGTCGACCTGCATGCGCTCGCACACATTACCGGCGGCGGTTTGTTAGAAAACTTGCCGCGTGTTCTACCGAAAGATCGTCAAGCCGTCATCGACTGCAGTGCTTGGTCTATGCCCGTCGTCTTCAACTGGCTCCAGACCAACGGGAACATCGAGGCCACCGAGATGTACCGAACCTTTAACTGCGGTATCGGCATGACCGTCGTTGTCGCTGCGGAGCAAGCTGATAAAGCGGTAGAGCTGCTTAACTCGATGGGCGAGAACGCGATGATCATCGGTAAAATCGTCGATGACGCCAGCGAAGAAGTGGTTCTGGAGAACGTCTAATGAAGCGAATTGTTGTACTCGCTTCTGGTAGTGGCACCAACCTACAGGCGATCATAGATGCCGCCGAAAACCAGCAGTTTGCCGGTGATGTGGTTGGTGTTATTACCAATGTGCCCGAGGCAAAATGCCTCGCGCGCGCAGCCAACCATGGTATCGCTACTGCATGCATCGATCATAAGGCCTACTCGAGTCGCGAGGAATTTGAAGCAGACCTAGGTCAGGCGGTGGATAGCTTTGCGCCCGATATCATCGTGCTTGCTGGTTTCATGCGTATCCTTACGCCCGTTTTTGTCGATAAGTATCTCGGTAAACTCATCAATATCCACCCTTCGCTGCTTCCAAAATACCCTGGTTTGAACACCCATCAACGTGCCATTGACGCCGGTGATGATGAAGCAGGCGCAACGGTCCACTTTGTTACGGCTGAACTCGACGGTGGCCCACCAATCATTCAAGGTCGCACGGGTGTTCGCGAGAACATGACGGCAGCTGACCTTGCATCCGAGATTTTATACTCGGTAGAACACCATATTTTCCCCAAGGCAATTGACTGGCTTTGTGATGATCGTTTGCGCTATGCTGAAGGCAAAGCGTTGCTCGACAACACAATCATTGGGGAGTCCGGTGTACAATGGGAAAAAGCTTAACTCTAGCGATATTTGTAGCGGTATTTTCGAGTCACCTCGCGATGGCCGCCCCGCCCGCCTACGAGGCTGACTATCAAGGCGCCTATTACGGTATCGGAATCGTTGCGACCCGAAGCTTTTCTTGCGAACAAACGCCTACTGATACGGTGTGTGAATTGCGCTCAAAGGCCGAAGCTGCGTTAGGAACTATCGAGGAAACTAGTCAATTTGCTTTAGTATCCGACTCGGCTCAAGCCATCGAATATCATTACCAGCAATCGTTTTTATTCTCGAACCGTACTCGAAGTTTACGTTTTGATCGCGCGGACGCAGTCGCACATTACAGCGACCGAAAAGGCGACAAAGACATCGCTCTCGACCAACCGTACTTCGATACACTTAACTATCAATTCGCGCTCGGTCAGGCCGCCGCGGAAGGTGTCGATTTAATTGATCTTCCCGTATTACGACGAGGCAAACCAGCGGACTGGCAGTTTCAACTCGTCGAAGACACTCAGCTAACTATCAACGGGCAAAACTATCAAGCGCGGCATTATCAACGCGTCACCGACGACAGCGATAAGGCGGTCGATATCTGGTTATCACCGGAGCTTAATGGGTTGTTGTTAAAGTTGGTCTACACAGAAGACGGTAAATCGCACT
>JABXIR010000109.1 GCA_013372965.1 Gammaproteobacteria bacterium | reverse complement strand
CAAAAGGCCTCTCGTAGATTGTCGGGAAGTGCATCGTAAAGGGACCACCCGCGATATTCACGACCCCCCCAAACGCATCGGCGGCCACCGAGCCATTCAGGGTGGCGACGGCAGGAGCGCCGCCCCAGGCGCCCACGGAGACGTTGTCTAAGTTTGCATTAAAGATAAATCCGGAAGCGTCATCGAGCGGTAAACGTAGCTGAAGGTCGGTCAAAGTGCCGCTGGGCCTTAAGTCATTCAGTACGTCTTTCAGTTCACTTTCGGGAAAACGATTCAGCTGTTCGCTCAAGTAATCGAGTCCGACCCGCGGCGTTGCGAATGTCACAAATCGACCGGTACCCGTCAGTTGTGCGTCAACACGGAGCTCTTCGATATCGATTAGCTCGTCGTTGATGGTAAAAGAAATATCTCTAAACCAGCCGCTGGTTTGGATTTGATCGCGCCACTGGAAATCGGTTCGGAATCGAATATCAGACACATTGAACTGCTGAAAATCGTCTGGCATGGGTAGGTAGTTCAGCGAAAAAATACCTTGGGTGAAGAATTCGTTGATCGAAGACCATCTCAACCACCACTGCGCATCGAGTTCCAAATTGTCCGGAAGCTGTATCGGAAATCCTTCGGAGGCGGCGAATTGACGAATTCCCTCATCGATAATTTGGCCTCGAAGGTCTAGGTACGCATTACCTTGGAATACCGACCCCCAAGGCGTACCAATAAAGTTGGCGCTGAAGGACACCGGCTCAGACAATTCGCCATAGCTCGCTTTCGCTTCGACCGAGTGGCGCCGCCCGCTATTTTGTAAGTCGGCGAACTCAATGAGAACGGGTACTTCATAACCCTCTCGAGTAATAAGCGTAAAACGGGAGTCGCGCATGACCAGCTGATTCGATCGCAACAAGGTCTCTATGACGGTCTGCGTCGCTGACTCAGGAGCAGCATTCTCTGCATCGTCAGAACGCTTAACCCAACGACCATCGCTGTGCTGACGGATTGACATACGCAAACCATCAACTTCACCGCGTCGCGTTGAAAGCGCACCGTTCCAGAAGCTAGTTAATAAGTCGATTTGTAGAACAAAGTGGTCAACTTGGACAATCACGGGACCGGCCTGATCTTCGCGTAGCGACAGTCCGCTCAAGCGCAGTTCAGGAGCAAGCCCGGGCCAAGTTAATTCAAACTGTTCAATCTGAACGTCGAGGCCCACGGTTTCGCTAAAGTAAACCTCTAGCTCACGCTTATACTCAGTCGCCTTAGGCGCCATTTCACGAGCGATAGACACGATAACGGCCGCTGTTACAATCAGCGTCAGCGCCAGCCACCAAAATATCGTCGTGAACGTTCGTTTCATCAGTTGTTACGCCAAAATAATATCGTACTGTTCTTGCGAGTAGGTCGACTCAACACGAAACTCGATAATTTTTCCGCACAGTTGCTCCAAGTCGGCGACCGCAGACGACTCTTCATCGAGCAGTCTCTCGATCACTCCGTCGCTCGCTACCACGACCAGTTTATCACCATCATACTGTCTCGCGTCTCGCAAAATTTCACGAAACACCTCATAACACACCGACTCGGCGGACTTCACCGTACCTTTACCATCGCACAGCGGACAGGTATCACACATCAACTGATCCAGGCTTTCTCTTGAACGCTTGCGTGTCAGCTCGATTAGCCCGAGCTCAGAAACGCCTGTAATCGTAGTTTTGACCGCATCCTTCTCCATGGCCTTTTCGAATGCACGGTGGACGGATCGTCGATGCTCCGGATCTTTCATGTCGATAAAATCGAGGATGATGATGCCGCCAATATTTCTGAGTCGTAACTGTCTTGCAATGGCCGTGGCCGCTTCAAGGTTGGTTTTGAAAATCGTTTCTTCCAACGTGCGACGGCCGACGTACCCACCCGTGTTGACATCGAAGGTCGTCATGGCTTCAGTCTCGTCGATGACAATATAACCGCCCGACTTGAGCTGCACTTTTCGCTCCAGCGCCTTGGTAATCTCATCGTCAACACTAAAAAGATCAAACAGTGGCGTATTTGGTTGGTGATAACGAATCTTTTCGCTCACCTCAGGAAAAAAAGCACGAGTAAACTTACTAATCTTATTAAAGACCGCTTCGTCGTCGACGCGAATGGTATCGATGTCTGGACGAACGTAATCTCGAATGACGCGCTTAGCTAATCGAAGGTCTTCGTGAATCAGGCCCGGTTTCTTTGGCGCCTGCTTCATTGCGTCACTCACCTCCGCCCACAATTTGTCGAGAAACAAGGCATCTGCATTGATTTCGCTCGCGGTCGCCCCTTCGGCCACGGTTCTAACAATTGCACCGCCACGGATCGACTCAAACGCGATTTGAGTCAGGTCCTTTAGGCGAGCACGCTCTTCGTCATCGTCGATGCGTTGTGAAACGCCGATATGATCGGAGTGTGGCATATAAACCAAGTAGCGAGATGAGAGGCTAAGATGCGTGGTAACACGAGGCCCCTTTGTACCGATCGGGTCTTTTACGACCTGAACGGGTACGACCTGACCCTCTCTAAGTAACAGACGGATGTCAGGTGTTTGGTTGGGCGCTATACGCTGCTCCATTCCGTTGTCGTCCAACACAACGACGTCTTGTGCATGCATGAACGCGGATCGCTCGAGACCAATATCGATGAACGCGGCTTGCATGCCTGGAAGTACACGCTGCACCTTTCCGAAATAGATATTACCAACCAAGCCGCGATGACTCACGCGCTCGAGATAGAGCTCGTGTACAATACCTTGTTCGACGATGGCTACGCGAGTCTCAACCGAAGTGATGTTGATCAATATTTCGTTGCTCATTCGCCCATCACCTTCACATTAAATGCTCTTAATAGCCTCTTTGTTTCATGCAGTGGAAGCCCCACGACCGCATCGTAGACACCTTCAATCTGCTCAACGAAGACGCCTCCAACACCTTGGATTCCATACCCACCGGCCTTGTCTGCTGGCTCTCCTGTATGCCAATAGGCTTCTTTTTCAGCGATCGACATTTTCGCAAAACGTACTCTGCTCGACACTAAAACGGACTCGGTTCGAGTCGAGTCACTCACCGCAACGGCCGTTAGAATGTCATGCCACCGTCCGCCCATACGATCCCACATAGCGAACGCGTCGTCACGGTCACACGGTTTTTCTAGCACACAATCATCGATCACTCCGATCGTGTCGGCGCCAATGGTGGTTAGGCCGCTATGAATCGAGCCAGCAAAAGCTTTTTCGCGAGCGAGACGAACAACGTAGTCAGCGGGAGTCTCTTCCGAGGCCCGAATTTCCTCTACGTCATTCTCAATCACTTCAAAGGGCACGCCGAGCCGTGATAGCAACTCGGATCGTCTAGGGGATTTTGATGCAAGACCGATCGGCTCAATCATTAATTTCACGCCCAGGATACATAAATTTCATCACAACGCTCCACAGCGGCCAAACAACCGCCGAACTCGCCGCGGAGTACAAATAGCTAAATCCACTCATCGCCTCCCCGCGCAACGTTAACGTCCAGTTCAATACAATTTGACTAATACCAATCAATACGAACACGAACAGCGCTCTTTGTAACCACGTAAACATCACAAGACGGTTGTTCATTAACGTTGTGAGATAAGCCACTATACAGAAGCTTAGCGCATGAGAGCCAAGTAAGGTGCCAGAGAAACCATCGAGTAATATCCCGAGCAAAAACGCCGACCCTAGCGACAGCGACGCGGCAAAATATAAACACCAGAACACGACGAGCATCGCTCCCCAGCTCGGCTGAAAAATAATCTCACCCAACGGAAACACGGTTAAGACTAGGACCAACAAAACCGAGACAGGAACAGAGATCGCCAACGAACGCTTCACGGCGCTTCTCGTTGGAGCGTTGTGTCGGATTCAGGAACGAGCACAATGAAGAATCGAGAGCGATTTAAGCGTGCAAATGGACGAATCTTAATCGACATAAAGGGCTGATTCGGGTCTCGTACAATCGTTTCGACTTCGCCGACTGGGTAGCCTTCAGGGAATACCTCTCCGAGCCCACTCGTCACAATCTCATCACCGATTTCGACACTTGAGGTAGAGGGCACGAACAACAGTTCAATGGTCGATATATCACCGATACCTTGTGCGACCGAGCGAACGCCCGAGCGCGAAAATCTCACCGGGAGAGCATGTGATGGGTCGGTGAGAAGAAGCACGTGCGCTGTAGACGGAGTCGACAGTATCACCTGCCCCGCCACCCCAAAGCGGTCCAATACCGCCATGCCCGAATAGACTCCGTCGTCTTCACCTTTATCAACAACCAGCACCTGACGAACGGGATCGGGAACGACACCAATCATCTGCGCGGCTATGGCTTGTTGTGAGACTCGCTCTGAGGCATTGAGAAGACTTCGGAGACGATCATTTTCGTCTTTGAAGGATTGGAGCTCTAACAGCGCACCCTCGAGCATGAGTACGCGAGCTCGAAGCGCTTGGTTTTGATCCATCAAACGATCACGACTCACCAAGTTGTCGTCACCCCACTGATTCACTCGATCAGGAAGGCTAGAAACCCAATAAAAAGGCGCTGCCAATGTCGACAGCGCCGCGTGTGCTGAACGCAACCCAACGTTTTTATCTGCAAAGATCAATATTATTGCTAGCAGCAGGAGCCTGAGAAGGTAGGCTCCTAATTTAGCGTCGCGCTTGAATATCGGTTTGATGGCTACACCTCGGTTACGTGTAAAGCAATCCTAGCTTCGACTTATCGAAATCTTGTAATGCCTTGCCACCGCCGCGTGCGACACAAGTCAACGGATCTTCAGCCACAATCACTGGCAATCCCGTTTCTTCCATAATTAGACGATCGAGGTCGCGAAGCATGGCACCACCACCGGTGAGTACAATGCCGCTTTCTGCGATATCCGATGCCAATTCAGGTGGCGATTGCTCGAGCGCCGACTTGACCGCTTGAACGATGCCCGACAGTGGCTCTTGAAGCGCCTCAAGGATTTCATCGCTATTGAGTGTGAAGCTACGAGGAACACCCTCGGCCAAATTACGACCACGAACGTCAATCTCTCGAAGTTCAGAGCCCGCGTAAGCACAACCAATTTCGTGTTTGATACGCTCGGCAGTTGCGTCGCCAATAATGCTTCCATAATTGCGTCGGACGTAGTTTGCAATTGCCTCGTCGAAACGATCACCGCCGATACGCACAGAATCGGTGTACACCACCCCTGATAATGCGAGAATCGCGATTTCCGTGGTACCACCACCGATATCAACAACCATCGAACCGCTCGCTTCCTCAACAGGGAGTCCTGCTCCGATCGCAGCGGCCATGGGCTCTTCGATTAAATAGACTTCACGCGCGCCTGCACCGAGGGCAGACTCACGGATGGCTCGGCGCTCTACTTCGGTTGCCATACACGGAACGCAAATGAGAACGCGCGGGCTCGGCGGGAAAAATGACGACTCATGTGTTTTACGAATAAAGTGCTGAAGCATCTTTTCGGTCACTTTGAAGTCTGCGATGACACCGTCTTTCAGAGGACGGATCGCCTGAATGTTTCCTGGCGTTCGACCAAGCATTCGCTTCGCTTCAACACCAACCGCCTCAACATGCTTCTGACCGTTATGATGACGAATTGCTACCACAGAGGGCTCGTCGAGAATAATACCTTTGTCACGCGCATAAATGAGCGTATTGGCCGTGCCTAAGTCGATCGACAGATCGCTAGACAGCATGCCGCGAATACCTTTAAACAATTTCATTCAGTGGACCTTAATAATCGTACAAACGCTGAAAGAATATGAGGGAATTCAGCGTAGGAAAAACTTTCATAGAATTACCGTCAACTCTAACAACCATGGGGTTTTAGAGCAAGGAGCAAATGTGATAACTTATGCATAAAATTCACAACTTAATTGCTGCCTACTCTAAGACAACAAGTCAGCGACAAAGTTTACTATTCAAGGGTCAGACATGTCCGTAAACACAGAGACCGTGCAACACGTCGCGAAACTCTCGATGCTCAACATCGGAGACGACGAGATCAGCTCAACCACCGAGCGTATTAACAAGGTGCTCGCACTCGTT
>JABXIR010000050.1 GCA_013372965.1 Gammaproteobacteria bacterium | reverse complement strand
TTTGGTTGCGCGTATTTCCGCAGTCATCATTGCGGTTATCTTGATGATCGCGACGCTAGCCGTTCTGGCGTACCGTCTTGAGCTAACAGCAGGTCTGTCGATCACGTTCTTCCCTATGATTATTCTCGCTTGGACCATCGAGCGCATGTCGATCATTTGGGAGGAGGACGGGTGGAGCGAAGTTGCAAAACAGTCAGCCGGCTCTCTTATCACTGCGATTATCGTGTATCTTGCGATGACCGATGATGTCATCCGTCATTTAAGTTTTAACTTTATTGGCTTACAGCTCGTTATTCTCGCGGTCATTTTGATGCTCGGAAACTATACCGGTTACCGCCTTTCCGAGCTACTTCGCTTCAAACCTCTCGAGCCTAACGTAAAATGAAGTGGCCTCAACTCGCAATGCCTTGGAATTTGCGCGAGGCCAACGTCATGGGGATGAACGAGCGAAACATCAAGTTCATCTCGCGATACAACGATCGTAAAAAATTCCCACTGGTCGATAACAAGCTGCTAACTAAAAAACTCGCCCTTGCCTCTGGAATTCAGACCCCCAATCTCATTGGTATCATCGAGCGTCAAAGCCAAGTTTCGACGATACATCAACTGATCGAGGCACATCAGGGCTTTGTCATCAAACCCGCTCAGGGTAGCGGCGGTAAAGGTATCTTAGTCATTGAACGTCATCACGACGGCTTGTTCACCAAGCCCTCAGGTAGCGTGATCGATTCAGAAGCCATCGAACGTCACATTTCCAATGGATTAGCTGGCCTATTTTCTCTTGGCGGCCGAAGCGACGTTATTTTTATCGAAGGGTTAGTCAAAGCCGATCCCATGTTCGAAAAGTTGAGCTTCGAGGGTGTCCCCGATATACGCATCATTGTATTCAAGGGCTACCCAGTCATGGCAATGATTAGGTTAAGCACGCATGAGTCAGACGGAAAAGCGAATTTGCACCAAGGAGCGGTTGGCGTTGGACTGAATTTACGCAATGGCACTGCGATTCACGGAGTGCAGTTTAATCGCCCCATCAAAAATCACCCGGACACGCGTGAGTTACTTAACGACATCACGATTCCCCATTGGGACGAAATGCTTCAGTTAGCCTGCCGCTGCTATGAGATGACTGGGCTGGGCTATTTGGGCGTCGATATGATCCTCGATCGTGACCAAGGTCCACTCCTTCTCGAACTTAATGCGCGCCCTGGGCTTGCGATTCAAATTGCGAATGGTAAAGGTTTAAAGTCGCGCTTAAAACGTGTCGAAGCCGAGCAGCGCCCGTTTTATTTCCCGAGCGTAGAAGAGCGTATTCGCTTCGCCAAACAACACTTATGCTACCTCTAGAACGCCCTTAATCGGAACCCTACGCTGACACGCGAAATATTTTCATTATAATCGATCAGTGAGTCTCCGTAGCCTTTAGAGGCCTGTATCATTACGTCAAATCGATCACTGACCGGATAAGCGACCGTTGCCTCTAAAAAGCCTCGGTTTTGCGAGCGACTCAAGTTGTTCCTCATCATGAGTGACAGCTCGACCTCGTCTAAACGCGTACCCACGGTCAATTCAAAGTTACCAAGGTAATCGGTGATGTCTGGGTTATCGTCACCGGAAGAATCATCGGGGGACTTCTTCTCATCTTCTGGAATTCGATACCACGCTGTCAGCAAGGCGAAGTAATCATCGTATTGCATAGTGACCCGCCCCATCACTCGATTCCAACTTCGTGACAACACATTGATTTGACCATTAGACTGATGGTTTAGACCGGCCGATACCGCAATTACGTTGAGATCTCCCCAACTCCAATTCGGTACCCAGCGATAGAACACTTCCGGCTCGTAATTTGTCTCACGAAATGGTCGGGAAACGTCAGCGTTATAGATTTGCCAGAACGAACGCGCAGTGTACGCCACATACAAACCCTCGAGTGGATTCTCGGGATTAGAGTAGAGCGGCGTTTTGATACTAATCTGAAACTTCGCTTCGTGATCTTGCAGCTTACGATCCGAAATCGGACTCAGCGGTGACGCACTCATCTCATCCACCATAGTAAACGGCAGGATGTAGTTCGTATGATGTTGCTGAATAATGAAGTTATTTTGGAGAGCGAATAGCTCGGCCTGTACGCGTCTTTCGAGTACGTCAACGTCTTCAACAACCTCGTCTTCGTCTAATGACGCGTCACTGGCAATCACCGACGTGACGGGTGTATCTGAATCAGTAGTCTGCGCTATCGCCGAAGCACTTAAGCACACACCAATGAGTATGGCTAACAAGGGGTCGTGAAGAAAACTACGCATTTATTCGGATCTCCGAAGGATGACGAACTTCGCGCCACGAGCGAGCGCGTGTTAAATTAGCTCAAATATAAACACTACACTTAGGTTCGTAAACCAATCATGCCAGAAATCGCCCCGCTACGCCGACATCGTGTTGTAAAAATTTCGGCTAAGTTCCTCATCTATTCCTTGCTGTTCGGTGCAATCATCTTAGTAATGGATGTATTCCAACAATGGCGCCGTGACAGCCCAGCATTAACCAAGCCGGATCTTGAAGCCATCATTCAACATCTCTCAGCTGAAGATCAACAAGCGTTTGCCTCTGGCGAGCCGGCACTGGTGTACTTCTGGGCAACATGGTGCGGGGTCTGCCGGATCACTTCACCCGCGGTAGCGTCTCTCGACGACTCGAGGATCGTCATTGGCGTTTCGATGCAATCGGGCAAGGACCGAGACGTCTTTCAATGGTTAGAACGTCATGAATACTCGTTCACCAACTTAAATGACCCATTGGGACTATTTAGCCAGCGAAATCAGGTCGACGTCACTCCGTCGTATCTTATTATCAATAACCACGGTGACATCCTCTGGTTTGCCAGAGGTCCTGCTGTGGCACCCATGTTAGAAGCAAGAATTCAGTTAGCCTCGCTTAGACAATGAAAAAATTTATCCACGTCGATCTAGATGCTTTTTACGCATCGGTGGAAACAAGAGACAACCCAGAGTGGCGCGGCCTCCCGCTTGCCGTGGGAGGCAGCTCAGACCGACGTGGCGTGATCGCAACCTGCAATTACGAAGCGCGTGCTTTTGGCATCCATTCGGCGATGCCTACGCGCAAAGCACTCGAGCTGTGCCCCCATCTTATTTTGGTGCGCGGCCGGATGGAGGTGTACAAAGC
>JABXIR010000256.1 GCA_013372965.1 Gammaproteobacteria bacterium | reverse complement strand
GCCTGGGATGTAATCGTATTTCGATAGTTCGAAGAATTCGCCTACGATTTCTAAGCGATGCTGCTCACCTGCGGCGAAGCCATTAAATTGCTCAGTTGGGGTAATTCGGTAGAGGTCACCCGTGATGTGCTCAAGCTCGAATAGCTCACTTGATTCACTTAATAGATTACGAACACTGTGGATGTAAAGCGACCAGTTAGTGTGCATGACACCGTTGTCATTTGCGCCCAGAATGATATCGAATCGGTTGCAAGTAGCCCACTCCGCGCCAAGTTCGACGCATACTGCACGATCTGGTTGGCTATTCGAGATAAGTTCGATCTCGAAACTCAGGTTGTTCGCGACGTCGTCAGCCACTTGTTGGGGTGGAGTTGCCTCTGGCTTGCAGCCAGAAAGCGCGATTAAGACGCTGGTGATGACCAATAAGAAACGCATGAGTAGCTTCCTCTTTTATAGAATTGTTATCTGATAGCCGTCGCTATCGGATTGACCCGCAGACAGGCAGCGTATACCGGGCTTTAAATAAAAATCTCGTGGGCTCGTTGGGCTGTCAGCGTAACTTTGCCACGGTTCGATACAGACATAAGGTGCATTTGGCTTGGCCCAAATACCTAAGTTAGGCGTCGAATCCCAATGCATTTTTAGTCGGGCTGTATCATCGTGAAGGATTGTAACACAACGAATTTGATTGTTGAGGAACACCAGCGCATCGTGATCAAATAACGTAGGTGTGATCTGTATGTCGCTTTCACCAGTCAGTTTGAACGGTGTATCGCCCGGAACCACTAGGCCGTCTTCGGTGACCTCAGAAAGCGCGGGCGCGTCTGAGCTATCTAAACGCAGTCGGTAGTGTTCGACATTGTTCGTCGGGAATCGAAACGCAGGGTGAGATCCGACGCTAAACGGGAGTGGCTCGTCGCCCGTGTTTGTTACTTCATAGTGAACATTCAAGTCGTTGTCATTGACGGTAAAGATGACGTCGAATTGAAAGCTGAACGGATAGTAACTGCGAGTAGAGTCATTGTCGGTGAGGCGAAGCCGGCAACTATGGTCGCTCTGATCAACCACTTCAAAAAGCGACCGGCGTGCAAAGCCATGTTTAGGTATTTCGCAGCGCTCGCCCTTGATTAATGTGTAGCCGTCACGTAACAAACCAGTAATCGGGAACAATACGGGTGCCACGCCAGACCATATCGTTGGGTCGCCCGACCACATATACTCTTCATTGTTTTGATCGATAATCGAGGTCAGTTCCGCACCGAGCGGGTTAATTTTTACCGTGAGTAGTGAGCTTTTTATAATGATCATGCGATACACCCAATCCTTTAGAACGCAAAGTGTATCGCAAGTTATCACAAGATGGCTATTTTCGTGAACGTTCACCAACTTTCCACCATGCGATCGCGGAAAGGGCGAGTGACACAGCACTGATGACAAAGATAAGCCCTTGGTCGTTCATCGCGCCTACCATCAATCCGATGCCGAGCGACACGAAGAGCTGTGGTAAAACGATAGACAGGTTGAACAGCCCCATAAACAGACCAAGTCGCTTAGGCTCGGCATTTCGTGAGAGCACGTCGAATGGCAAGCTGACGACACCTGCCCAGCCGATACCAACGACGACCATCCATAAATAGAGACTGATGGCGCTGGTTGCTGAGGCGGTAATTCCCAGATAACCGAAGGCCATAATTGCCGTGCAACCTGCCATCGTGAATGCACTCCCGATGCGAGTGGCAATAGGTTTTAGGATGAGGGTAGGAAAGATTGCGCCAACCGCATTGAGAATCAGGAAACTAATTGACATCACCTCCCCGGTCGAGAGGTCGTCGAGCATCGGCATTCGTGTTTGAACGTAAGCGATCATATAGACGAACATGGTTTGGATTCCCACCCAACTAAGTGCATTGGCGGTTGCAACCTTCTGAAAGCCCGAGCGTGGATTGGACGAGTCGTCACTGAATAAGTTTGACGCCATCATCACTAGGGTGAAGCCGAGAGCAGCGTATTCAATCCACAAGTGATCGAAGCTTACTCCGAGCACCCGAGCTGGCATAGCGTAGAGTGCGTAAGCAATGAAGCCCCACAGTGGCTTGATCGACTGCACAGCGATCCAAAGGCTGGATTCGCCTTGACTTGCTTCGCTGAGCTCGGGCAATTCGCGAGGCTCCTCGATGAACAACGGTGGGATCAGTGAGAACGCAAGTACCACAACAACCGCTACGTAGATGAGTGTGATGTTTCCATAAAGTGCCCCGATGGCATAGGCGAGAACGCCGAAAGTCCCCGACACGGTCTGCATCCAGGTATAACTTCGGGTGCGTTCAGCGCCCTCTTCTGTGACGTCTGCAATGAGGGTTCGGGCTGGATTGAAACTCACATTGATCGCTAGGTCTAAGCTAAGGGCGACCAAAATGGCGATCCCGAGCAAGGCTTCAAGGCCCAGTGCGGCTCCGACTGCATCGAGATTAGGTAGCGCCAATAACATCGGTGCCGAGATGAGACCACCTAGGAAAATAAATGGTTTGCGTCGGCCGCCCCAGAACCAAGTCTTGTCGCTGATGATTCCGATGAGTACTTGTCCGATGATGCCGGCGAGGGGGCCTGCCGCCCATACGAGTCCAACTTCCTCAATGTGAAGTCCGTATTGCGTGGTAAGAATCCAGCTTAGTGCAGAAATTTGAACCGCTAGAGCAAACCCAACACCCGTCGCGGGCAAACTCAGTAGTAGATGAAATGGAAGTGAACGTTTGACCATATGCATGGGGTCAGCCTCGAGTGGATTGTGAAACATTGATAACGCATACCGCAGCGACCAGCATACTGGCTCCGCCGACAACCAGCGCCCAAATCGCTTTATCATCAAAGATCTGGTTAAGGAGTAGTCCCAGAATGCTTGCAGCAATCAATTGAGGGATCACAATAAACAGATTAAAAATGCCCATGTAAGTTCCCATCTTTGATGACGGTAGTGAGTTTGACAACAGGGAGTAAGGTAAGCTGAGAATCGCCGCCCACGCCACGCCAACACCGACCATAGAGGCAATCAAAAGCGTTGGGTTGTCGATAATGATAAATGAGATCAGGCTTAAGCCGCCTAAGATCAGGCATCCAGCGTGGGTCTTGGCGGTTCCGAAGCGTTCGGCAAAGTGAGGAAGTAACAGAGCAACAACCATGCCGACGCCATTGTATACACTGAATAAGATACCCACCCAGTTCGCGCCATTATTGAATGCCTCTGATGTGGTATCGCTTGATCCAAAGTGGTGGCCGGTGACCGCAGCCGTCGTGTAGATCCACATGGCGAAAAGGGCGAACCAGGTAAAAAACTGAACCCAGGCCAGCTGCTTCATTGTGTGCGGCATATTTTGTAGGTCGCTCGATAAGCCAACCACAAATCCTTCACTGCCACGCATTTGAAGAGTCTTCGCAAGCTTAAACAGTAGAACCGGCGTGATTAATATACCTGCCATCACCCATAGCTCTTTGGCCCAGTCCAGCGAGTACGTTAATAACGCTAGAGCTAAGCCCATGATTGCACTGAGCAGTGACCAAAGCGGCAGAGAGATCGCATCTGGATGAGCAAACTGTTCATCATGCTGTTCATTAAAACGGGAGAGTGTTTCTGGATCGTATTCATCGGAGAATACAACTGTCCAGAGGATGGCCGACACAAAGACGATCCCGCCGATATAAAACGCATAAATCACGGTGTCCGGAATCTGGCCTTCAGCCGCAGTGTTGCTGACGCCTAATTGAGTCAACATCCAAGGCAGTGCGCTGGCAATCACAGCGCCTACGCCGATGAAAAAGCTCTGCATGGCAAAACCCAGGGGGCGCTGCTTGGGTGGTAAGTTGTCGCCAACATAAGCGCGGAATGGTTCCATTGACGTGTTGATCGAAGCATCTAAGACCCAGAGCATCAGTGCCGCAAGCCACAAGTAGGGTGAGTTGGGCATGATAAACAATGCGATCGCCGAGAGCACAGCGCCTGCAATAAAGTACGGTCGTCTGCGGCCAAAGCGACCCCACGTTCGATCGCTGAAGTAGCCGATGATGGGCTGTACAAGCAGTCCGGTCAGTGGTGCTGCGATCCACAGTATCGCGAGATTATCCATCTC
>JABXIR010000290.1 GCA_013372965.1 Gammaproteobacteria bacterium | reverse complement strand
GATTGAGTGAGGCAGAAACTAAAAAGCCCCCGCAATGCGGAGGCTTTTTATGAAGCACGGGATCGATTATTTGATCTTAGCTTCTTTGTACATAACGTGCTTGCGAACGACAGGATCGTATTTCTTGATCTCCATCTTCTCAGGCATTGTACGCTTGTTCTTGTCAGTGGTGTAAAAGTGACCAGTGCCAGCACTTGATACTAAACGGATCTTATCACGCATCTGAATTCTCTCCTGATGTTAAGGAAGCTTATACAGCTTCGCCACGAGCGCGAATGTCAGCAAGAACGGCATCGATGCCTTTCTTGTCGATGATGCGCATACCCTTTGAGCTAAGACGAAGGCGTACGAAACGCTTTTCAGACTCAACCCAAAAACGGTGGTGATGTAGGTTTGGCTCAAAACGACGCTTAGTGCGGTTTTTAGCGTGTGAAACATTGTTTCCAGTTACAGGGCGTTTGCCGGTAACTTGACATACTTTAGACATGATATCGCCTCAAAAATCTCTCGGTTGCATTGGCTGCCCGATATTTACCGGGCGAAATCCGAATTCTGTCAACTTTAGGGGTAAGCCCCAGAAAGGTCGCGATTTATACCAAAATCTTTCGACGTAGACAAGTATTACGCCAGAAAAAGTACAAAAAGTAATCGAATGTACTTATTTTGAGCACACGATGCCTGTTTTGACGGCGCAGATTATACGGTGAAATTGATCTAAACCCAACCATGTTGTGCAAACGATAATACTTCGTTCTTAGAAATTAAGAAATGGTCGAGAACACTTACATCGATTAGCGCTAATGCGTCCTTGAGTCTAGACGTGATTGCCAGATCTGCTCGACTCGGCTCACAACTGCCTGAAGGGTGGTTGTGAGCGATAATAATTGCTGAGGCTTGGTGTTCCAGCGCGAGAATTGCCACTTCTCTCGGGTAAACGGCAGCGGCGTTAAGCGTGCCCTTAAAAAGTGCTTCTGAATGAATGAGTTCGTGACGGTTGTTAAGTAGCAAAACCCAGAAGGTTTCTCGGGTTAAGTGTTTTAACTCAGAGGAGAGGTAGCCCCGAACTGCCTCGGGATTATCGAAAATCGGCCCTTGACGTAGAGTCGATAAATAGAGGTGCTTAGATAACTCATGTATCGCGAAGTGTTGCGTTGGAGACGGCTTGCTCTCGTTTGGAGCGCAAGCTAACCAGTGATCGGTGAGTTGATTAACTTCAGTGATTAGTGTCGAAAGGCGCGTATTTTCAGTGTCTGTGTGTTTTGCTTTTTGTTGTGGATTCATAGGTCTCTGAAAATCTAAAATTGTGTTAAGGTGATTAGAGAAAAATACAAGGTAGTGTTTGTTGATGGCACCGCATAAAACGTTAGTTAATCGGCGCGTTCTGGTGGGGATCACCGGTGGGATCGCGGCCTATAAAGTTCCTGATCTGGTTCGACGCTTAAAAGACGAAGGCGCCGACGTGCGCGTGGTAATGACTCCCGGAGCACAAGAGTTTATTACTCCATTAACGCTCCAAGCGGTCTCAGGTCATCCAGTCGGTACGACGCTTCTCGATGAAGAGGCAGAAGCGGGTATGGGGCACATCGAGCTGGCTAAGTGGGCCGATTTGATTCTAGTCGCCCCAGCAACCGCAGACTTTATGGCTCGCTTGGTGGGTGGCTTGGCCAATGATTTGCTAACAACGGTCTGCCTCGCCTCCGATGCGAAACTGGCGATCGCGCCCGCAATGAACCAACAGATGTGGGCGAACTCAGCAACTCAAGACAACCTACAACAACTTAAGCAGCGTGGCGTGTCAATTTTTGGGCCGGGTGTTGGAAGTCAGGCGTGTGGCGATATCGGTGCGGGGCGCATGCTTGAGGTTTTAGAGCTTGTTGAACTCGCCGCGAATTCGTTTGAAAGTGGTGAGTTAGCGGGTAAGACGGTGGTGATCACAGCGGGACCTACTCGAGAGCCAATCGACCCTGTGCGCTACATTTCGAATCATTCGTCGGGGAAGATGGGATACGCAATCGCTCAAAGCGCTCTCGATGCCGGAGCAAAAGTGATTCTTATTACGGGTCCTACGCAACTTCAGCCGCCCGATAGGGCGCACTGTGTCAATATCGAAACAGCGGAACAACTCCTTGACGCCGCTCTTCAGTACAGCGCTCAGGCAGATGTCTTTATCGCAACCGCAGCGGTTGCGGATTACCGAGTTGCTCATCAGCACTCGCACAAGATGAAAAAAACAGACAACAACCTGACGTTAGAGCTAGTGCAAAACCCTGATGTACTCGCAACGGTGTCTGCCTCCGAGACTCGACCAATGTTTGTTGTGGGGTTTGCCGCCGAGACGAATGATGTATTGAATTACGCTCGTGCAAAACTCGACAAAAAAGGTCTGGATGCAATTGTTGCAAACGATGTATCTCGGCCTGGAATCGGTTTTAATTCCGATGACAACGAAGCTTATTGGATCGACGACACATCACAGGTGCACTTAGGGCGTCGATCGAAACATGCGCTTGCACGTCATCTGGTGTCATTGATCGCCGAAAAAACGAATAACAATAAATAAATTGGAGTGATTGCGTGTTTGGAATGCACTGGAAATCATGGGCCGCAATATTAGGTACGTTGGTGTTGGCTTCGGTCGTCTATTTTATTGGCGCCGCCATTGATGAAGATAAGATCAACGATCGTGCCCAACAAAAACTTGAGGTTTACACTCAAGATACGAAAGCTTCGATCTTAACGCACATCAGTCAAAGTGGCGCGGAACTCAATCGGCTCGTCGATCAGTACGCTCAAATTCGTCGTGGTACTAACGCTTGGCAGACGATTACACCGAGTACTAGTGAAGTTAAGCTGCATGTCATTCGGGCGCAGGCGCTTCTCAACGCGCGCGAGCTAAACGATGTGCCTCAGTCGGACGCAATGACACCTCCGTTCCGTTTCGGGGATTTCCGTATGGTCCGCCAGTTTTTGGAAACAGGTGAATACGCCTCTGAGGCTTTTCAGTATGAAGACGCTTGGTATATTCGCGATATCACTCAGCGGGGGGGGGATGTTTGGTTGGCAACGTGGCCAATGTCTCTTTACTCACAATTATTAATCGGGCAGCTCGAGCGAGGAAGGGTCGCGATATTGCAAACCCTACCTGGCTCATCGCCTCGGCTAATTTTCTCTCAGGGAATGGGCGAGTCGGGTTACAAGACTGAGTCCCCAGTAACACTGACTCGTTATTGGTCGTTCAGTTTCGAACTGAGCCAAGCCGAGCTCAATGCGCTGTCATCTCCAGGAACCCCATTCTATGTGGCGGTCGGTGTGAGTGGTCTCCTCGTGCTAATCGGCCTGTTTTTTACGATTCGAATCGAAAACGCCGAGCGAGCATTTCAGCGCCAGCGGGCGCGAGGCCTCCGAAAAAACAGCTCGGCGCATGACTCGCATTGGACTGACGTGCCCCACCATGTGTTCCGTGATTACGACGTGAGAGGCAAGGCGTACGACTTTAGCGATGGCTTTTTGACGCAGTTCGGTAAAGCCTTTGGCTCGCTGGTATTGAAAGACGGCGGAAAGGGAATTTATATTTGTCGTGACGCGCGCATTCACTCGCCTCGTTTTTTCGAGAAGTTTTCCGAGGGGGTCATCAGCACCGGCTGCGATGTGATTGATATTGGTCAGGGTCCGTCAGGTCTGCTTTATTACGCTACCGAGGAAGGACAATTTAACTCGGGTGTCATGATCACAGCAAGTCACAACGGTAAAGAGTATAACGGCATGAAGCTTGTCCTAGGTGGCACGGTTCTCGATGGTGCTCGAATTCGCGAAATTAAAGCAGCCGTCATGAACAATCAGTTTCAGCTGGGCGAGGGGACGTTTTCTCAAAAAGATTTGCGGGCTGAATACGCAAAGCGACTTCTCAAAGGGCTTAGCGCTAAAATCCAGCTCAAGGTTGTACTGGACTGCGGTAACGGTATTGCCGGTCCAGTGGCATCTAAAGTTTTAGCTGCCGCTGGTTGTGAGGTTGTGCCACTGTTTTGCAATCCGGACGGAGAGTTTCCAAATCATGATCCCGACCCGTCTCATATTCCAAACCTCGATGTAATGCGACAGCGTGTTATCGATGAAGAAGCCGACTTGGGCATCGCGCTCGATGGCGATGGCGACCGAGTATTCGCCGTTGACGAACTAGGTAATGTGGTTATGCCCGATCAGATGCTCATGCTCCTGGCGAAGGAAATATCGGTATCGCAACCGAACGCAAAGCTCGTTTATGACATAAAAAGCTCAAACTCTGTGGCGAACTATGTCGAGCGTTACGGGATGACGGCCATCATGTGTGCGTCGGGCCACTCGATAATTCGCAATCGACTGGTTAAGGACGGCGCGATGATCGCTGGTGAGCTGTCGGGCCATATATTTTTGGCAGACGATTGGTACGGCTTCGATGATGGCGTCTATGCGGCGATTCGACTCCTACGACTCTTGGCGACACGTCAGCAACCACTATCTGAGGCGGTGGCGATGTTACCGCAAATGCATGCGACACCTGAAATTCGCATTCCGGTTTCCTTCGGATACGAGGAAGATGTCATGCGCGTGGCGAACCAGCAACATAATTGGCCAGATGACGCGGAGTTCATGACGCTTGATGGTGTCCGAGTGGAATTTAGCGACGGTTGGGGGTTGGTTCGGAAGTCCAACACTGAAAATGCCATTACTTTCCGTTTTGAAGGTGATAGCGAAGAGGCACTTCAGAGAATTCGTCAATTGTTCTACGATATGCTTTCTCAAGAGCTTGTTGAAGTTGAGTGGGATGACCTGCTTAGCGATAGCCGCTAAACCATCGGAGTTTTTATGTCGCTTAATATTGCGAACGTCCTCACCGAGGCACTGCCTTACATTCAGAAGTTTTCCGGCGCCACGATCGTTGTGAAGTACGGTGGTAATGCGATGGTGCAGGATGAGTTGAAGCGCAGCTTCGCGCGCGATGTCGTGTTAATGAAAGCGGTTGGGATGAATCCGGTCGTTGTTCACGGTGGCGGGCCTCAAATCGGCGATTTATTAAAGCGTCTTGACATTGAATCGAAGTTTGTTGACGGGTATCGAGTGACCGACTCTGAGACGATGGATATCGTTGAAATGGTGCTTGGCGCAAATGTTAATAAAGAAATTGTTAATTTGATCAACCAAGCGGGCGGTCAAGCTATTGGACTTACCGGTAAAGATGGTAAGCTTATCGAAGCTCAGCAGCTAAAGCTTCGATCCAAGAATCTTGGTCCGGAGCACTCGGCCTCTGAAATTCTGGATATCGGGCATGTTGGTGAGGTTACCAACATCAATGCGTCCGTCATCGATATGCTGATACAGGGCGACTTTATTCCAGTCATCGCACCAATCGGTGTCGGCGAGAATGGTGAGTCGTATAATATCAATGCCGATCTAGTCGCAGGAAAGCTCGCGGAAGTGTTGCAAGCCGAGAAATTGATGCTGCTCACCAACGTGGCAGGACTTCAGAGCAAGTCGGGCGAGATTTTGACGGGCTTGAGTGCCCAAGAGGTCGATGCACTGATTGCTGATGGCACCATTTATGGTGGCATGCTGCCGAAAATCAGTTGTGCGCTTCAGGCCGTTATGAACGGCGTCGGGAGCTCCCATATTATCGATGGGCGTGTGCCTCACGCGGTGTTGCTTGAAGTATTTACCGATCAAGGCGTTGGAACTTTAATTAAGCGATAGCCCTAAGGCTGTTGTAAACGAATTTTTTAGGTAGTTATTATGTCTGCACAAGATCAAAAATTGACGCGTCGACAGCACATCTTGCAGGCCCTTGCGGGCATGCTAGAAGGCGATTTAGACGGCCGAATTACGACGGCTAAACTCGCTCAAGAAGTTGGCGTTTCAGAAGCCGCTCTTTACAGGCATTTCCCAAGCAAAACCAAAATGTTCGAGGCACTCATTGAATTTATCGAGCAGACTGTCTTTGAGCGTGTTGCGGTGATCTTAAAAGACCAATCCACGGCAGAGTCGCGTTGCGATGCCATATTGTTCCTTATACTCGCTTTTTGTGAGCGCAACCCAGGCATGGCAAGAATCTTAGTTGGCGACGCACTAGCAGGCGAAAACGCAAAGCTACATGCACGAGTGGTACAGTTTTTCGATCGAGTCGAAACTCAACTTAAGCAGGTACTTCGTGAAGCAGAGTT
>JABXIR010000201.1 GCA_013372965.1 Gammaproteobacteria bacterium | reverse complement strand
GTTCGAATCGCGGCTTCAATGACCTCGCGAGGCGAAATCATTTTCGAGTTCAATGAGAAAGAAAGCCGACTGTGATACAGCGACCAATCGACATCGTGTTGATCGCTCATCGCATCTTGATAATCACCAAAGTGCGGGAGTAGATCGTTGCAGAACGCCTCCAGGAGAGCCAGCGATTGCCGACGGTCAATGGGCCATAATAACTGTGTTGCCTTTTGGCCAAAGAACGGCAGCCCCGTCGCCGTTAATAGCTGGACAATGTCCTCAACGTCATTTGAAAACAGCAGCAATTTAGGTCGATCATCACTTGCACCGATCGACTTACGATTTTCAGCATCGTAATTCCAGCGCCCCCCTTCTGGCTCTCCAGCCTCCATTAGATAGCCTGTTCGCTTTCGCATAAAGCGGTAAAACGCCTCCATTCGATGGGCCGCCCCAGCCTTGAAGCGTGACGATATTTCCTCGAATGGAAGTATAAAATGATCACTATCGATGCACTGGGTTGGCACCAGAAATTCAAAAGACTCAAACTCAGTCAAAAGCCTGTACTCATCAGGACGCTGATACGAGAACGCGTCAAAATCATGAGTTTCGAGCAATGCCTGCACGGTCTCGACGAGCGATCCATGGTTGTCGCTATCATTGAGCCTTAGATAGGTCACTTTGTGCCCGCGAGACTTTAATTCAGTTGCGAATGCTCTCATGGCAGCCAGGAAAGCGGCGGCTTTCTGCCAGTGGTGAGGAACGTACGACAGCTCATTGACCGACTCGACCAACAGATAGGTAACGGTGTCATCGACCGCATCAAACCAGTGGTGATTTAAATTCAACTGGTCCCCTAGTACCAATCTCAGCTCTCTCATTGCACTCGACTCTTTTTGTTTCGTTTACATCGCTGAGAGCAGTAACGGACTTCGTCCCAACACCTCTGCCACTTTTTGCGCCACACGAAAGGTCGATCGCAATGCGCGCACACTTTCGAAGGTAAGTCAGATTTTTTAATCATTTGCTTTTACCGGCCATCCGACCATGTCGCGCTCGTAATCGAACGCCTCGCCCGACCATCGGCGGATATATTCACCTTCAGGGTCGTATATCGCCTGTTGCTTTTGCAAATTGAAATGTCTCCCACCCCTGGGGTCAGCGCCAACGCCTGCAATGTATTGCCAGTTTCCCCAATTACTGCCCACATCATAGTCAATCAACTTGTTTTCAAAGTAGCTTGCACCGTAGCGCCAGTCGGTTTGAAGCTCATTGACCAACGCACTGGCTGCGATTCCTCTTGATCTGTTGGCAATCCATCCCGTCTCATTGAGTTGATTCATAATCGCATTAACAAGCGGGTAACGTGTTGTACCGCTACACCAAGCTTTGAATCGCTCTGGGTAAAAAGTAGTACTCGGAGCGTGATTTTGAATTCCCTCGAATCGATAAAGCGCCGCTCCATAGTGCGATTCGTACCATTGAAAAAATTCTCGCCACAGAAGTTCCGATAAAAACGCCGTGACACCAGTCCCTGGCGGCTCGTGTTGGATCGTTTTCCACAACCGACGCACCGATATCAAGCCGAGAGATAGCGCCTCTGAAACGCCTGAAGAAAAAGCCTCGCCCTGAATTTCGTTTCTCGTTGCGTCGTAGGAGTCTTTACCGTGGTGCCAATATTGATCAAAGACGATTTTAGCGCAAAGTGCGCTAGGGCTAGACTCACGATAGGGGCCAGGGTCGACGACAGAGAAACCTTCCCTCTCGATCTTGCGCTTCATGGCAGAAAAGCTTTTAAAGCGAATGCCATCTAACAACGTTGGGTCATACAACCGATACGTATTAAATTCTTCGAAGCTGAAAAAGGGAAAACGCTGTTGGAGCTGTGTCCAATACGAACGCTCATAGTATCCGGTGGGTATAGAACGCACCATCGATGTATAGTCGCCCTGCGCGAGCAACAAACTCAATGACTCGAACGGCGTTGCGGTCTCGATTTCGATAAGACGCCTTGCGCCTGCAACATCGGCCAGTTCGCGGGCACGATCTTTTATACGCTGGCCACTCCGTGCATCTTGGGTGGATAGAGGATTAGCGAGGAAGCGACGCCCTCCTAGATTGCTACACACCACAATATCGAATTCGCGCTTCGCCGCCGCGGTCAACGCTGGATTGTCGTCGGTACGAAAATCTCGATCCATCCAATATAAACAGGCCACTTAAACACCTCAGGTCGTTTACTGACTAACTACGACAGGAACAACCTTCTGGTTTGAAACTCACACAGTAATTTGAGTCAAAAGCAGCAGGCAAACACGTCTAACTCAAGCGCAATCAGTGTTATTGATTTCTTGCTTACTGATGAACGTGCTACAGTTTAGACAACAGCCGCTTAGATTGGATTTCGTCATGATTTTAAACCTGTTACTCGCCGGTACGTTGATGGCTTCTCAGATGGAAGATCAAGTTGAGGTCTACATCGAAGTCAACTTACACGAACTAAGCCCACGAGGGCAGCAAGCATTGAAGCAATTCTGCGATAATAATGCGCTCGACTATCGATGCAATCGCATTGATGACAACCTGACGGTCGTAAAAAGCTACCACATTGATCACGAAAATGAACAATACGCAGAATGCCACACAGTCGCTCAATTTTTGCGTGCTTCCGAGATCGAGGAGCTTGTCCAGCGAAAATATCGAGAGACGAATGAAGCGGGTACAGTCCATATCATTTTTAAAGGCGAGTAAACGTTCAATTGCCGCGATGATACTAGCGATCATCAGTGGCACCGCGACGTCGGATTCGAGTGTAGCAAGCCCTGTTATTCTACTCAGCGGTCCCAATCACCACTGGCATGATGATCCCGCACTGTACAGTGCTATATTAGCGCAGTCGCCCAGCAATTGGGCTACGATACCACTCGACCGCTGCGCCAACTTAGCAAGCCAGCCGTGTGCGATTTCCTATTTAGATTTCGCCGACACTCTAAATCAAACGATCCAAGATTATTCGGCCGGAGTGTACATCGTAGCCTTTGCCAGCTCCAATTTAACCGTATGGTCGTTGTTCCATCGTTATCCCGAGGCGAATGTCCGAGGTGTCGTACTCATCGATCCTGATACGCTCTCGTTAGAAGGCCGATCCCGGCTCATTGAGGACACGCTGCCATTTAGTGATGCAGGTCAGCGTTTGTT
>JABXIR010000189.1 GCA_013372965.1 Gammaproteobacteria bacterium | reverse complement strand
GGTACCACGCAGTCGAAAGTTGATCGTTTTCTGTCGGCACTGAAGGCGATTGCGGCGAAGTACGCGTCCGCTCCAGCCAAGTCAGCAGGTATCGCGTTGCCCAAACTACCGCTGCCTGAGGCGAAGTTCCTACGTCCAAGAGATGCGCTCAAATTAGCGCACGAGGATATTCCGCTGTACGATGAGAACGGTGGTATTAATCGAGCGCTTATTGGTCGAGTGGCCCAGGACCTGCTGGCTCCGTATCCACCGGGTGTGCCACTGCTAACGCCAGGAGAGACGATTAGCGAGTCTGTGCTGGAATGGTTGACCCGATGGATCGCTTGTGATGACGAGGCAGAGGTTCACGGCCTTGCATGGGTTGACGGCACTGCTTACGTTCGATGTTGTAAGTAAAAAAAAAAGAGCCTAAAGGCTCTTTTTTTTGCTCTTTCACTGATCCCTAGCGACCCAGCGACCGATATTGTCTTCGATCGTAACATCGATTAGATCAACGAGAATGTGCGTTGCCTCGTCTAGAACGAAATCATTGTTAGCGTCGTCGGACGTTGCTTCGTCTTCGCTCGTAGCATTTGAATCGTCGGCTAACTCATCGCTGTCGGTATTGCGATCGTAGATCTCATCAAGCGACGCGAGCGTATCGAGACCCTTGGTGCTTCGGCGGATGTTCTCAATATCGAGCAAGCGAGCATCGTTGGCGTCGCTTTGTGCAACGCGCTGCTCTAAGTTTAACGTTAACAGATTGTCATCGCTAAGATCTTGCATGTAAGCGAATCGATGACGCAGATAGTTAAAGTCCGCGTCTTCTGCGGTACGCTCGCTATGACGAGTCATGAGTCGTGGGAGATAGTGATCTACGTCCATCCAAACGTTGTGGCGTACGGCTTGGATCGGCTCCCAATTGAGTGCAAACTCTCGAGTACTTTCTCCAATATCGTTGGGATCAACTTGAAGAGGAAACTCAATATGTGGCTGCACACCCTGAAACTGTGTGCTATCGCCATTAATGCGATAGAACATAGACTCAGTAATTTTGATTGCGCCGCTGGTTATCTCATCGACACTTTGGACGGTGCCTTTACCAAAACTCGTTTCGCCCACCACAATGCCACGTTGATAATCTTTGATTGCGCCGGCAAAAATTTCCGAAGCAGAGGCTGAGAGACGATTCGTTAATACGACGAGTGGGCCGCTGTAGTACATGCCTTGGCGAGCTCTGTGCTGTCGCGATACGCGCTCATCACCATAGCGAATCTGAACGACGACACCAGGGTCGATAAACAAATCGGTGAGCATGTCTGCTTCTAACAGCGCACCGCCACCGTTGTTTCGTAGATCGATCACGATACCTTCAACTTCTTTCTCGCGCATGTCGCGCAAGATGTTATACACGTCTCGCGACGTACTGCGGAAATTCGGATCGCGCGCTTGATAGGCCTGCATGTCCATGTAGAACTTTGGAATCGTGATGACGCCCACTTTTCGGATACGTTCACCATCCCAGACATCGTGGACTTCGCCCGTAGCAGCTGATTCTTCTAACTGGACTGCCTCGCGCAAAATAGCAACTTCAATCGCTTTTGAGAGATCATCAATCCCGCGCTTCAGTACCTTGAGACGAACCCAGCTACCTTCTTCTCCACGCACTTGATCGACAACTTCATCAAGTCGTAATCCAATGACATCGTTGAATTCGCCGGAACGCCCTTGTGCAACGCCGACAATACGGTCGGAAGGGGAGAGGTCTCCTTGCTTATCTGCTGGGCCATTATTTACTAGGCTTACCACTTTGGTGTATTCACCGTCTTGTTGAAGTACTGCGCCGATTCCCTCGAGTTGAAGGCTCATCGAAATACGGAAGTTTTCGAGATCTCGCGGCGAAAGGTAGCTCGAATGTGGGTCGTAGGCGCGCGTCAGCGAGTTGGCGTACTGGTCGAATTCATCATCGGAATCGAGCTGCTTAATACGATCGTGCTGTGCCTGATAGCGTTCGAGAAGTGTCTCCTGAATCTCTTCCGCCGATTTACCCGCGATATTCAGATTGAGCGCCGCATTTTTGACATAGCGACGCCATAAGTCATCGGCTGACGCCATGTCGGTAGGCCATTGAGCGTCACTGCGGTCACGTTCGATTACCTCATCGAGCGAGTAATCGACATGGCTTAAGTCTTGAGATACGTGTTGGCTTAACCAGTCATATCGTGCATTGATACGCTCATTAAATACCGAAGAAATGTGCTCGAGTGGAGTGAGATCGGCGTCGGTACTGTAGTCATCCAATGCGAGTCGGTAGGCTTCGAACTCATCAATATCGGCTTGAAGGAAAATCATTCGAGCCGGGTCGAGAGAATCGATGTAAAGATTAAACCAACGTTCGGACATTTCATCATTAAGAGGCTGTCGAGTATAGTGCTGAGATTGTAGCTTCTCGATAATTTCGGTCAGCGTCGCTTGCTCATCTCGATCAATGACCTCAGCGAACGACGAAACGTGAATGAACAGCGCGAAAGCGGAAATGGAAAGTGTTTTGTATAGCGACATACAGCGTCCTACGTTTGATTTATTTGCTACCTATTAAGACAGACTAATGCACTCATCAGTTCCCGACAAGTGAACAGCATTAAGATTCGGAAATCCGACGCTTGCGTTTATCCTGTGTTACTT
>JABXIR010000051.1 GCA_013372965.1 Gammaproteobacteria bacterium | reverse complement strand
GACCAGTACCACAACATCGTAGTGATGAGCTTTAAGTTGCGCCTTGAAGTGCTCGGGAGCAAAGGTATCGAACATTTTTAGGTAGGCCAATCCGTCAAGTGTGCCCCGATCAAGAAACGTTCGTCGCTTCGGATCCAACACCGCCTCGAGTTCAGTTTGATGACGATAAATACGCTCTTGGAAAGCCAACGGGTCGCCTCGCCGCCAGTCGTCTTGCTCTTGCAAACCCATTTCCTCCACCAAGGCTGTGATCACCTCAATCGCGGATTCGGGAACGATTTGTTCACCCCGATCTGCTAACGCCTCGATCAATGAGGTTTTACCGGAGCCCGGTGCCCCAGTAAGAACGATTTTCATACTTAACTGACCTCCGGAAAGGCAATATCCGACTCATCGACCTTGAAAGCGCGTGCTAAGGCACGCTTGTTCGCATCCGATACCGTGCGCTGCCCTGCCTCGATCATTTCGTAATAACTTGGGCTGATACCCGCCTCTCGGGCGACTTCACTGCAACTCAAACCCGAGTTTCGTCGCAGCTCGGCTAATGTCGACAAGGTCCGTTGCACGGGTGCAGACTCCACCTCAGCCGTCGCGATTGGCTGACCTGTAAGCCTAAGATACTCGTCCCAGGCAATTACAGCGTACTTCGGCTCGTCGTTTTCGTAGATTATTTGAGGTTTTATCACACTTACATCCAAGTTCTAATGAGAGCGAGAATTAAGCTTAGCGCGACGAGCGGCAAAATCCATTTGCTCATCTTTTTGAGTACTTCAGGGTTTGGTTGCTTCGCATTTTCGGTTAACTTAACTAAAACAATTAACCCGATGAGCAAACATCCGAGTATGATAAGTAAGTTCATAAATAATCCCATTCGAGACATGTAACATGCCCGTCATTTTAATCTTAATAATTTTGATAATCACTGCGTATTTTCTAAGGCACGGTTACCGACAGCAACCCGACGAACTTAAAACCCGCTGGTTAACCACGCGCGCCCTTTGGGTGTTGGCCATCGTACTGATCATCGCTGCGGCAACCGGACGCTTCCATCCTCTCGCCGCGCTTGGTTCGCCGATCATTCCGATCGCCTGGCAGTTGTATAACCGCTTTTCTCGCCCACGCCCGATTGAGACATCAAATAGTCAGAACCAAGACACTCACCAGTCTCAACAAATGACACGGGAGCGAGCGTTAAAGATTCTCGGCCTCGACCATGGGTACACCAAAGAACAAGTCATTGAGGCGCATCGAAATCTCATTGCGCGATGCCATCCCGACAAAGGCGGCAACGATTATCTTGCGGGTGAAATCAACGCGGCGCGAGACTGTCTGATCGACGACTAGTCAGTGGTTACTGACTAACATCACCGAGCGTAGGATCATCGGCTTTACGATAACTCCACCGGCGATTACTCCAAAGCCACGTTTCTGGCTGATTGCGAATCGCCGCCTCGCCCCGTTTCGCATATTGTTCGATAATATAAAACGAGTCGTCGTAAGGCGGCTCAGCGATCACTTCGATTTCTACTTCATAATGACCGCGCGCCACACGAACCGGGTTCGCAAACACCACCACCGCATCGCTCTTTTTCGCAAAGAAATCGACACCCAACGGAAACGCGGTGTCTCGATCAAACATTGTTGTCCACGCCTTTTGACGCTTCTTAAGCGGTGCCTGATCGGCCAGAAGAGCCAAAAAGAACGCATCTCGACGGTGCGCAAAATCCGCAATGGCTCGCTTATGTGGAATCAAGATCGGATTGAACTTAGATCGCGACTTCTTGAAATACTCATCAAACGCTTTGTTGTGTAGCGGCTTATAAATGACCTCGACCTGTGGGTCGAGTGAAACGCACCCCGAGTTGAGCAGCCATTCCCAATTACACTGATGCAAAGCGACCAAAATAACCGGCTTGCCTTGAGCGTGTAGATCGTTAACCACCTCAGGGTTCTTAAAGTGCATACGCTTTTTAAGCTCATCGACCGACAGCCGAGGCGAATGCAAAACCTCGCAGAACATCTCAGCGAGGTAATGGTAGTACTGCTTTAACAGCTGCTTATGCTGCTTTTCGGTTTGCTCGGGAAAGGCGCGCGCGATGTTGTCGGAAGCCACCTTCACACGATATCGAAACACGTAAAAAATCAGCACGTACAGCAGTGGGCCGAGTGTACGGTAACTAAGCCACAGAGGGATTCTTGATAAACACTTAACGACGAAAACGCCCATTGATCTTCCTTATATTGGGCAACTCACGCCCGTACCACCAATGCCACAATACCCCTGAGGGTTCTTGTGCAGATACTGCTGATGATACGTTTCCGCGTAATAAAAATCGACGTCTTTCAGAATTTCAGTTGTTGCCTTAGCCATTCCCGCGGCGACCAGTTGCTCGTTGTAGGTCGCTAACACTTTATTCGCCACATCAAAATCCGCATCGCTCGAAACATAAATACCCGAACGATATTGGGTGCCTATATCGTTTCCTTGGCGCATGAACTGAGTCGGGTCGTGTTTTTCAAAAAAGGTCTTAAGTAACGCTTCGAGAGTGACCTCGGAAGGGTTGTAAACCACACGAACAACCTCAGAATGACCGGTATTCGAAGTACACACCTCTTCATAGGTGGGGTTTTTGGTGTAACCCGCGGCGTATCCCACGGCCGTCGTGACGACACCTGGAACCTGCCAGAATACGCGCTCCGCGCCCCAAAAGCAGCCGAGACCGAGAAGGACTTCGCGCTGGTCAGAAGCGACCTCCGCCGTAAAATCGTTGGCAAAAATTGCGTGCGTTGAATCGATGTTCAATGACTCCAAACGGCCTGGCAATGCGTCAGCCTGGGATACCATTTCTGTAGATCTCATGATGTTTACCTGCTAAGAATTGATAAGTGATGGCTGTTACGAACAACGCCAGTAACTCGATGAGTCTGGCGCAAACTTTAAGCGAAAAAAAACCGCGGGTAAACCGCGGTTTAAATTTAAAGCTGCTGAAGAATTACAATCCACCAGGACCGCAATCACTCGCCAAGAAATCGAGCATTGTGCTGAAAAACTCCAACTGATGATCGTAGGTGAGTGTATTTGAGAAATGATCTGCGCCATCAAGCTCAAGATATTGATAGGACTTGCCCGCCTGATCAAGCGCTTCGAGATAACGCTCTGCATGCTCTAATGGCACGCGCTGGTCAACACTACCGTGAATCACCAACAGAGGGATGTTCACATTATCGACCTCGTCGATCGGTGAAATACTGTCGCGCCAGAAGTTACGCTGCTCTACTAATTGCGCACCCTCGAGGCGACTCACGTAGTAGTTAAGCTGCAGAATATTATCTGCCACCGCTGCGCCAGCAACTGCGCACTGATAGATTTGCTCCTCACGCGATGCTGCCACGAGTGCCGCATAGCCTCCGTAGGACCAACCAAACATCGCCATACGATCAGGGTCGACCAAGCCTTGCTCAACCAAATGCAACGCGCCATCATCTTTGTCGTCTTGCATTTGATAACCGCCCTGACCGCCGTCAACAAATGCCGTCATGTAGTGATCGAGACCGTAATTCATCGACCCGCGATACTGAGGTTGAAGCACCATGTAGCCGCTATTAGCCAGCATTTGTGCCCACTTATCAAACAATACCGTCTCGCCAACAAAGGGGCCGCCGTGTGGCATCACGATCAAAGGGAATGGGCCCTCACCCTGTGGCGTTGTCACGAAAGCCGGGATCGTGCGCCCGTCTCGAGCTTGGTACTCGATACGCGTCACATCCGCGAGATTTTCACCAACTAAGAGTGGCATTGCCACACCAACCCGAGACAATCGCCCATTACGAACGAGGTAGTAACTGCCAGGATCGCGATCTGAGGTGTTGCTCACGACGAGGGTCATCCCGTCGGCGCTGCGCGACACAATGCGAGTGTATCCAGAGTTAGGAATCACCGAGGCCAACTGCTGATTTAACGCCTCCTCTTCACCATCAAAGTAAGCGAAATGGAAATTATCTTTAAACCATGAAATACCCGCAACGGTATCCGGCTCGCCCCAATTGTTCGAGTGCATGCGAATACCCCAGACATCGACATCATTGCGGCGGTAGATCAACTCACCAAAGGTTTTCGTTTGTACGTTGAACTCCCAGAGTCCTACTTTGTCGTGGCCGTTGTTAGCCAACACAAACCAAATATCTGGATTTGCGGCATCGAACATCGTCACTGAGAATCGTTCAAAATCATCCTGAGACTGGCGATAGACCTCAACCCATTCGTCATCTTGACGTGAGTACCAAATCGTTTCGCCGCTACCTGACTCGAACGCACGAGACATCCACGGCTTGCCTTCGGATGTAAATCGAAACCCACCCATCGCGCTATTGCCTCTTAGGATCAAACGCTTCGAGTTCGTTTTTAAATTGTATTCGTAAAAGGACCGAGCACGGTAGTTGCCGAACTGCCCCGCCGCCTCCGAGCGATTTGAAGCATCTTTAGGGTAAAACGCCAGTAGAATCGAGTCAGGATTAGCAGGAAGAACGCCCACGATGGAAGCACCAGCTTCTCGCAGTTCGCGAATCTCTTGTTCAGCTACATCCAGTAATGCGACTTTATTCTCATATACCCCACGGTTAAAACCTTCGATGTCATCGCGCACAACCTGACGCAATTGAAGCACCACGTTGTCGTTCGATACCCAGTTATAACTGGTGAGTTCCATCGGACTTGCAGACACGCGATACGGTTCTTCATCGAGCGCATCCGTCTTATAAATTTCCAACACTGGATCAGCGCCACGATTTGGAATGCGCATCAGTGAAATGTGAGAGCCATCTGGTGATAACTGAACATTGCTTGTCGTTGATCGAAGAGCCCAATACTCGGGCGGATAAACTTCCGCGGGTTGCGCAGCCGCGACAGCCGCGAACATCGTAAAAACCACACCTAAGAAACGTTTCATTTGTTCCCCCAAAAAAACAAAAAAAAAGCCCCCCGAACACCAGGTGCCGGAGGGCTTCTCGGATCCTATATTAGAACGAAGCGTCTAATGAAAGGAATACGGTACGACCCTGTAGATCGTAACCAGCACCGATTGGTGTGTTGTTAACCGCTAGGACCTCGTTAGAGTCAACACGTGGTGGCGCTTTATTGAACGCATTACGTAACCCAAGCGTCACACCCCATGCCTCAGGACGGTAAGAGAGTGAGAAACTGTGGATTAAGTAATCTTCGGCAAAGCCAACGTCACGACAATCCGTTCCGCCATTCGCCACACCAATACAAGAGTCAGAGTAGAATCCTGTGCCGTTCGTGTCGTAAATGTCAGAGTATGGGTCGATACCGTCTGGATCTTGCTCTACTGCACCAATGAAACGCGTGCCCCAAGCAAATGACCAGTCTTCGTACTGGAGTGACAACTGAGTGTTACCGGTCCACTCTGCATAACCAAACTCACCCTGATACGATTCAGAGTCAATGTTGCCGTCGTCATCTTGGAACTCAAGCTTCGACTCAAGCAAACGGTTCGCACGTACTTGGATCCCAAGACTGATTGGCATATCCGCAACGGTTAAATCGTGCGAGTAACGGTAATCGAAATCGATACCGCGCGTCAGCTCAAGGTCACGGTTGATGAAGCCCGCTGTAACCAACTCGATGCGGTTATCGCTGCCACGCTGTAGATCACCACAGAAGATACTTGGCGAACCGATTTCAGAGTTGTAGCAATCGTTGACGAGGAACTGCGCGCTCGGTTCAACAATGGCGTTCTCCACTTCGATTTCGTAGTAGCTCACACCGAAGCTCATGTCGAACTCGTTCCACCATGGCTGGTCGAATACCATACCGTAGGTGTATGAAGTTGACGTCTCTTCTTCAAGATCCAAACGACCACCAGTCGCGATTTCAACTGAGTAGCTGTTGAAGCCATTGGTATCCAGTACCGCTGGGTCCGTTGGGTCAACACCATTGGCCAAACAGTTCGCCAAAACTTCTGGTGAACGTGTGTCTTTCGATGGATCGTAACCGACAGGAGCTGTTGGATCATTCGGATCACGAACCAATGCATCGTCTGGAATACCACACGGATCGAATACCGTGTTGAAACCGGTCTGGTCTTTCAAGAACAATTCACGAAGGTTCGGCGCACG
>JABXIR010000246.1 GCA_013372965.1 Gammaproteobacteria bacterium | reverse complement strand
GAAGACTTCTCTGAGGATACCTATCGAACACTGACGGCGGTCGATTCATGCCTAATGGTGATCGACGCCGCGAAAGGTGTCGAGGATCGCACCATTAAATTAATGAACGTCTGTCGTTTGCGTGATACGCCCATCATCAGCTTTGTGAACAAACTTGACCGAGACATCCGTGACCCCATCGAAACACTCGATGAAATGGAGAGCGTACTCGGAATTGCCGCAGCGCCAATCAACTGGCCTTTGGGTGCGGGTAAGGAGTTTAAAGGGGTTTATAACCTATATACCGATACCATCCACGTGTATACCCAGCAGGGCGGGTCCATCATTCCGGACGATGTTCAAATCAAGGGTCTCGACTCGGACGAAGCGTCTCAGCTTCTGGGCGTCTATGTTGACGAAATACGTGACGAGATCGAATTAGTTCGCGGCGCGACACATGAGTTCGACTTGGAAGAGTACCAAGCAGGCAAGCAAACCCCAGTGTTTTTTGGAACCGCGCTTGGGAACTTCGGCGTACGCGAAATGTTAAATGACTTTGTTGAGTGGGCGCCTGCGCCGCTCGACCGACAAACAGAAACCCGCGAAGTTAAAGCGGGCGAAGAGACATTCTCGGGGTTTGTTTTTAAGATTCAAGCCAATATGGATCCGAAACACCGCGACCGTATTGCGTTTATGCGAGTATGTTCGGGTGCGTACAAGCGCGGCATGAAAATGAAGCACGTGCGCATTAACAAAGACGTGAAGATAGCCGATGCCGTCACTTTTGTTGCTGGTGAGCGTGAGCACGTTGAAGAGGCGGTCGCGGGCGATATTATCGGCCTTCACAACCATGGCACGATTCAGATTGGCGATACCTTTACCGAGGGTGAAGCACTGAAGTACACGGGGATCCCGCACTTTGCGCCGGAAATGTTCCGTAGAATTCGACTCAAAGATCCACTCAAGATGAAGGCGCTGCACAAAGGCTTACAGCAGTTGTCTGAAGAGGGGTCTACTCAGGTATTCTTCCCCACCAAGAACAACGATATTGTCGTGGGTGCCGTTGGGGTGCTTCAGTACGAAGTGGTCGCGCACCGCTTAAAAGAGGAATATAAAGTGCAGGCTGTGTATGAGCCGGTGAATGTCTACACGGCCCGTTGGGTCGAGTGTGACGATAATGCAAAACTCGAGGAGTTTAAGCGTAAAAATACTGAGAACGTGGCGGTCGATGGCGGTGGTCATCTGACGTATCTTGCGCCGACGCGGGTCAATCTGCAATTAACGGAAGAGCGTTGGCCTGAGATTCGTTTCCGTAGCACTCGCGAGCATTGATTTCGAACTCGAGCGCGATAACGCACTATAATCAGTGTATAAACAAACAAAAGTGTGATGAACGGTCACACATAAGTGACCTAAAAGATGTTTTGGGTGTTTACGTTTTTAAACGAAACATGCAAAATGTTGTCCAAAAGAATTACCGATAAAAATTTTAGGATGTAATTATGCGTCGTTTTGCAAAACCTGCTGATGAAGAAGAAAATGAAATCGACTTAACGCCGATGCTCGACGTTGTTTTTATTATGTTGATTTTCTTCATTGTAACCGCAACGTTCGTAAACGAGGTCGCGGTCGACTTCAATCGCCCAGACTCTACAGACGATACGCCACCACCACCTGATGCACCTCAAAACGCGGTGATCAACGTGAGTTCATCAAACGTTATCGAAATGGGCGGTCGTCGAATCGACATTCGTTCGGTTGAAGCAAACGTACGTCGAGTACTCGCAGAAAACCCACAGGCAGCGGTTATTATCATCGCGGCTGAAACTGCAGATTCAGGTGTGTTCGTTGAAGTGACTGACGCGGCCCGTGCAGCAGCTCCAGGCGTTCCAGTACAGTTGGTCGTCGAAGGCGAATAAGCCTCGGTAATCGAGATGTTCTGATAAAAACCGGCCTAGAGCCGGTTTTTTTTGTTTTTACTGAGGGGGTGGTGACTGTGCCGACGTCGAATGATCTCCTTCTGGTTATCGTGATCTTATTTACCATCACGCTTTGTCGTGTGAAGATCCTTCGACTCGCACTCACTGCGTTCGCGCTTCGCTCAGGAAAATAGTGCGGGTGAGAGCGTGATGACGAAGCACGTTCCGAAGCGCAATAAGCGCACGGCCACGACGGCACATTTCCTAAGCGCAATGAGCGCAGCGAATGGAGTCGCAAGGATCTCGACTCGGTTATCGTGTTCTTATTTACCATCACGCCTAGCCGTGTGAAGGCCCCCGACGTCTGAGCGCTCGCGGTTCGATGGGTACACGTCCTAAGCACAGAGAAGTCGGCGTTATGTATGTGACTTGACAGAGGAGCCATCCGCTCCTAATCTGAAATTGAGAATGATAATAATTATCAATAAGGAGTTGGCTATGCGTCGTTATATACTTGCTCGATCTCACGAAGAATCCACCATCGATCTAACACCCATGCTTGATGTTGTTTTCATTATGCTTATCTTTTTCATTGTAACGGCGACTTTTGTTACCGAAGTTGGCCTCGACCTCAACACCCCTAACAATGACGCACCGATAACCGTTAGCTCGGACAGCGGCTTGCTTGTCAGCTTATCTGCTTCGAATCGTATTTCTATCGATGGTCGACACATTGATATCCGGCGCGTCGGCGCCTTGGTTCGCGCTCGTCACGCCGAGAGCGCCCTTTCCGGAGTGGTAGTAGAAGCACAGGAGGGTGCATCTACCGGGGTATATATCGCGCTACAAGACGAAATTAACAACGCGGTTCATGGTCTTCCCGTTGCGTTATCGTTGAGTTCTCCGGAGTAAAGCGGAGGGGCGGCTGTAGTCCCCTTCCCATTCGCTAAAATTGGTTACATAATTGGTGTATTAGATAAAAAGAACGCCGAGTCAATTATGATGAAACTTGCAAAGCCGAATGAAAATACGCCCGTCACGTCTAATCGTTTTTTAAAGTGGCTTGGGCGTACGTATCTTTATCTTACGGGATGGCGGCTTATTGGCGAGTTTCCTAATGTGCCGAAGTGCGTGACACCCGTTGCTCCGCATACGAGTAACTGGGATTTTGTCCACGCGATCGCATCGGTGATGGCCACTAATTTGCGCGTGAATTTCTTGGGAAAACACACCCTCTTTAAAGGGTTGTTGGGGAAGTTTATGTATGCAATGGGGGGTATTCCCGTTGTTCGACACGACCCCCAAGATTTAATTGTTCAAGTAGCGGCTAAGCTAAACTCGATGGATAAGGCGATATTGGCGATTGCCCCAGAGGGAACTCGCAAGAAAACAGAGCGATGGAAAACCGGTTTTTTACGAATCGCCTACGAGGCAAATATTCCCGTTGTTCCTGCGTACATCGATTTTCCAACAAAGACGATCGCCTTTTTACCTGAAGTGCCATTATCAGGGGACGTCGAGACTGACCTAGCGCGCGTCCACGAGGCTTTGCGCCCCTATCGTGGAAAATATGTCGACCAACAATAATTTATGAGGCGTACATGTTAAGCACAAACCCCGTTTTAAGGTATATGTTGGGTGCAGCAGCACTCGTCGTGATTGTTGCAGGAATCAAGGCAGCTCAGGCTGCGATGGTTCCGCTTTTACTGAGCCTATTCATTGCCGTCCTGTGTGGTCCGGTACTATTTTGGTTAACCTCACGCAAGGTCCCTACGGCACTGGCAATCACGCTGATTATCATCGGGGTATCGGCAGTGTTGGCGGGGCTGAGCTCCGTCGTGAGCGGCTCGGTCAATCAGTTTATCTCCGATTTGCCGTTCTACCAGACTCGTCTCAGCGCGCTTAACTCGCAATTTTTAACGTGGGCCGAAACCACTCTGGCAGGATTCGGAGTTGAGTTTTCCGGCGATCGTATTCGCGATATGGTCAATCCCAGTCAGCTTCTCGGAATGGTCGGCACGACGTTGAACTCGTTCGGTAATATCATGACGAATTTGTTGCTGATCTTGGTCACGGTGATCTTCATATTGTCTGAAATGCACAGCTGGAAGAGCAAACTCTTGTTTATTGATCGTAACGGTGGCTCTGGCAAGTTGTCGCAGTCGTTCGCTCGAGTCGGTGAAACGGTGGTGCATTATATGACGCTGAAACTTTGGGTCAGTATGGCTACTGGTTTATTCATCGCGGTTTGGTTGTGGGCGATTGGCGTCGATTATTTTGTGTTATGGGCGCTCGTTGCGTTTTTGCTTAATTTCATACCAAACATTGGTTCGATCCTTGCCGCAATTCCCGCCGTGCTTCTAGCCGTAGTGCAGCTAGGCGTGCCAGAGGCTGCATTCACGGCCCTTGGGTACGTTGTGGTCAATATGGTGATGGGTAATGTCGTTGAGCCACGAATCATGGGCAAAGGTTTGAATCTATCGCCGCTTGTTGTATTCCTGAGCTTAATTCTTTGGGGGTGGATTTTGGGACCCGTTGGCATGTTCCTATCGGTACCTTTAACAATGGCGCTTAAAATTGCGTTCGAGAACTTCCCGGAAACGCGCTCTCTCGCCATCATGATCGGTGGTGCCATTCCTGACGACGAGCTAAACCCGATGAGCGATGAAGAGCTCTCAGATGCAGCTCGTAAGCACGATACGGGTGGTTCCGAAGCGGATTCGGACGCCGATTTCGACATTAAGGGCTAGCCATGGCGCTTCATTTGGGGTTGGCACAGTGGTTACACGCAGACTGGGCTTCTCAAATAGGCGGAAGAGGCTTGCATGCTTACGCTGAACAATTTAATTCGGTGGAAGGCGGAAGCACCTTTTACGCGCTGCCGGATGTGACGAAGGCGGCGTCATGGGCTGCCAGCGTTGGTGAAGACTTCCGCTTTGTTTTTAAATTGCCCAAGCGCATCACGCATGATTTGATGCTGAGAAACTGCGCAAGCGAGGTGAAAGAGTTTTTTCGTTTCTTAGGCCCGCTTGAGCGGAATGTCGGGCCGTTAATGATTCAGCTACCGCCCGGTTTTAACTCAAGTAATCTTCCAGCGCTGAGTGTTTTCCTCGACAGCTTACCCATCGGTTACCAGTACGTTGTTGAGTTTCGGCACCCCGACTTTTTCGATCGAGGTGAAGTCGAAAAGCGGGTGAATCAAATTTTGACTCATTCTGGTGCCGACCGCGTGTGGTTTGATAGTCGAAACCTCTTTTCTCGCGCTCCGAGCGATGACGCGGAGCGCGAGGCCCAATCCAAAAAACCACGAATGCCGGTGTTTGGCTATTCTATGTCTGACCACCCCGTCGTTCGCTTTATGACCAACTCATCCTGGCAGGAGCCCTGCACCGCCTTTGATCAGTGGGTGGTGCGAGTCTCAGAATGGCTAGAGCAGGGCAAAAGCGTCTATTTTTTTGCTCATACGCCAAGTAATGCAGAGGCGCCCAAGTTGGCAGCTCGATTTCAGGATGCCGTGTCCGAGCGATGTTCGCTGGTGGCACCTTTTCCCTGGAGGCCGGGAAGCGCTCGCGATTTATTCTAGCAGCAGTCGTAGCGCCGCTATTTAATTTCGTTATAATGCGTTTTTTTCGCGTAAGAGGGTAGACGCTTTGGAATTTAAAAAGTGGGAATGTATTGTTTGTGGCTTCATCTATGACGAAGAGCAAGGATGGCCAGAAGACGGCATTGAGCCGGGTACGCGTTGGGAAGACGTGCCAGACGACTGGTTGTGCCCCGACTGCCTCGTAGGAAAAGATGACTTTGAAATGGTTCAGATCGGCTAATGTCTGATCTTTCGGTATTGTTGCGATCGATACTGCCAGAGGCACTTACAGAGGTTGTGCCGATCGTTGCCGAGCCTGAGGTTAAATTAGAACTTCTAGAAGACCGATGTTTTCGACGTCCACTCACCGAACTCGAGGTGAACGCAGCGTGGGAATCCCCGCCGTATTGGGCGTTCTGTTGGGCGAGTGGGCGAGCATTGGCTCAGTTTATCGGTCAGAATCCAGCGTTGTTTCAGGGTAAAACCGTGATCGACTTAGGAGCGGGATCTGGAGTTGTCGGTATTGCCGCCGCGAAAGTCGGGGCCGCCGTGATTTGCTGTGATCTCGATCCCGATGCGTTAATGGCCGTCCGATCCAATGCCTTGCTTAATGGTATCCCATACGAACCAACCGATAACTTCCCTTTGCCAGGCTCGATAGCAGTCTCGGCATCCCTTGATGCAACCCCTTGCGCCGATATTTTAGTGGCTGCAGATGTTCTTTACGATCCCGAGAATTTACCTTTGCTTGATGCGTTT
>JABXIR010000241.1 GCA_013372965.1 Gammaproteobacteria bacterium | reverse complement strand
TTTAGGGATGCGAACGTTGTCGAACGTGATCATTCGAGTCGGCTGGCAGTTCCAGCCCATTTTGTCCTCTTTTTTGCCGTACTCAATGCCATCGAGATTGGCTGGAACAACAAATGCGCTGACGCCCTTCGCGCCAGAATCAGCACCTCCCGTTCTCGCCATAACCACGAGTACATCCGTGCTCCCTGCCCCCGAGATGAATACCTTCGAACCCGAAAGGACATAGTCGTCCCCATCGACTTCCGCTCGCGTTCTTAACGATGCAGCATCGGAACCCGCGCCTGGCTCGGTTAGGCAGTACGATCCAAGCAACCCACCCGTTGCCATTTTTTCACCAAATTCAGACTTAACTGAGTCGGTTCCCCACTCGCCAATCATCCAAGTGACCATGTTGTGAATGGTTAGATACGCCGTTGTCGCGGTACAGCCCTTAGATAGCTGCTCGAAAATCAAGTGCGCATCTAAACGACTTAATCCGAGGCCGCCGATATCGGGGTTCGCATAGATACTGCAAAAGCCCAACTCACCTGCACGCTTAATAACATCCACCGGAAAGTGCGAGGTTCGATCCCACTCTGCGGTATTCGGTGCTAATTCAGAACTGGCGAAATCACGAGCCATATCGACAAACGCGCGCTGATCTTCGGTTAAATTGAAATCCATAACTAAAACCCTACTTAAGCTGAATCGTCATGTTTGCACTCGCGGCCTCGTTCGGAGCGAACCAGCGCGAGGTGACTGTCTTGGTCTCGGTATAAAAGCGAACCGCCTGTTTACCGTAGGCATGCTGATCACCATAAAACGAACCACGCCACCCGGTAAAGGAGAAAAACGGCAGTGGCACGGGGATGGGTACATTGATACCGACTTGACCGACTTTGATGTGATGTTGGAAATGGCGGGCTGAGAATCCGCTGTCGGTAAAGATTGACGTGCCATTACCGTAGGGGTTGTTGTTAATCAATGCGATTGCTTCATCCAGCGTATCGGCATTCATCATCGACAGCACAGGACCGAATACCTCTTCTTGATAGAGTGGCATGTCTGTGGTGACATTACTAAAGACCGATGTGCCCACCCAATTGCCATCTGGGTAACCTTCAACCTGAATCGCACGACCATCGAGCAAACACGTTGCTCCAGAATCCATCGCCGTCGTCACGATGCCGTTAATACGATCTTTCGCGGCGGCCGATATGACCGGGCCAAACGCCGCATTCTCATCGGTATACGGACCAGGTTTTAACGTGGCGAGCTCATCTGCAATTTCCTGAGCCCACTCCTGTGCTTGACCCACGAGGACGCATACTGAGATCGCCATACAACGCTGGCCCGCCGCTCCGCATGCCGCTCCTTTTAGGGCACTAATCACTTGCGCTTTGTCTGCATCAGGCATCACGACCATATGGTTCTTTGCACCGGCAAACGACTGACAGCGTTTCAGGTTGTCGGTCGCTGTTTTATACACATACTGCCCAACAGGCACCGAGCCAACAAACGAGATTCCCACGACATCTGGGTGATGTAGAAGGAAATCGACCTGAGGCTTTGCCCCATGAACGACCTGTAACACGTCTTTTGGGAAGCCCGCCTCGATGAACAACTCGGCGAGGCGATTTGGCGTTCGCGGATCCTGCTCTGACGGTTTGAGGACGAAAGTGTTACCGCAAACGATGGCCATCGGGAACATCCAGAGCGGAATCATCGCGGGAAAGTTAAACGGCGTAATTCCCGCGAATACCCCCATTGGCTGTATCCAACTGTGACAGTCGATAGACCGAGCCACGTTTTCTACGGTTTCACCCATTAACAAGGAACTGGCGTTGCACGCATGTTCAACCACCTCAATTCCGCGCCAAACATCGCCTTTGGCATCTTCGAAGGTTTTGCCAGTTTCTTCAGCGAGAATCGTTGCCAATTCATCGTGATGTTCCTTCAGTAGGGCTTGGTACTTAAGCATCAAGCGCGCACGCTGAGGCACCGGAACTTCTTTCCAAGTTTCAAAGGCTTTTTGAGCCGAGGTCATCGCGCGGGCCATCTCGTCGTCGGTCGCACAAGGTGTATGAGCCAACACTTCCTGCGTAGCAGGATTGGTTACGGGAATTGATGCACTCGAATCGGAGTTTATCCACTCTCCGTCGATGAGCATGGGAATACGTGTCGCAGTTACCGTCATAGTAGATCCCTATCTTGTTATTTAATGGACTTTTTACGACAATATCAGTAATTAAACGCGTTAAAAATGGGATTTTTTTAGTAATAAATGGACAATTTTACCAAAAAGCCAGTGACTTCCAGTTGGCCATTAAGCGAGCTGGCCCATCGAGTTCTCGTTCCTAACGCGCAAATCTCGGCGTATCAACGTGATCCACTCTGCCGCACCTGCTATCCAGTCGGGGTCGGTTACTACCCAAGAGCCCACAACCATCAAATGGCACGAGAACGGCCAAGCGATCAACTCATTGTCTACTGTACGGAAGGGGAAGGGACCGTCGAGATCGATCGACGCAAGTTCAAAATATCCGAGGGCGACGTGGCTCTACTTCCGGCTGGCGTGCCGCACTCGTATCGTTCGTCGCGTCATAACCCATGGAGTATTTACTGGGCACACTTCAGCGGTTCCGATAGCCACCTATTCTTAAGCCGAATTAGTGCTAAATTTGGCAAACGACCTATTGGCGTGCACGGTAATTTGATCGAGCAATTCGGCAAGCTTATGACCATTGAGAACTTCGGTGAAGATACCCGACGGTTTATGGTCGCCGCGCAACAGCTTCGCGTATTACTCGGCTTAATCATCGAGTATCGACATCATCAAGGTGTGCCGAATCCACTCGCAAAGCTCGACAGCTATATGGCGAGCCACCTCAGCGAGAAGGTTTCATTAGCCGACATGTCCAGCGTGCTCGGCATGAGTAACACACGTTTTTGCGAATTCTTTAAGCGGCAACGCGGCGAACGTCCAATGGCTTATTTCAACCGGCTAAAAATCGAACGAGCCAAGTTCCTACTTGAACAGAGTGACCTATCTGTTCGCGAAGTTGGTGAGGCCATCGGCTGGCAAGACCCCTACTACTTTTCGCGGGTATTTAAACGATACACCGGTCAATCACCAAGAGCCTATCGAAACACTTAGAGAGTACAACTAGGACTACGCCCTTCCTGCTGAGCCGTTAATCGCAACTCCATTAAATGCGGTAACTGACGCTGAATTTGCTGAATTCGAGAGCGCTCCGAAGGATGCGTCGACATAAACTCGGGCGCACCAGAACCACTCCGTTGCTGCATATTCCTCCACAGGATTTCACCCTGCTTTGGATCGAATCCAGCACGCGCCATGTAGCGCATCCCTAAGTCATCCGCTTCTAATTCATGGGTACGTGAAAACGGCATTAATACGCCCATCTGAAGCCCTAGGCCAATGGCATTTTGCCAGTCTTGAGGACGTGAAACGCCTTCTGCTTCGAGCCCAGCAGCGGCAACTGCCAAACCGAATTGAACGAGCGCCTGTTGCGAAACACGCTCATTACCGTGCTGCGCGCGAACGTGAGCCAATTCATGACCAATGACGGCCGCAAGTTGATGCTGGTTTTCAGTTGCTTCAAGCATGCCGCGATAGACACCGATATAACCACCAGGTAAAGCGAACGCGTTGATTTGGTCGTCATCGAAGACAACCACTTCCCAAGCATTGGGAGACAGTTCATCGTTGGGTAATACATTGATTAAAGACTGGGCCACACAGTCGACATAACGGTTCACTCGATGTGATTTTACTCGAGGGGTATTTCTCTTGAGGTCACTAAATGAATCGCGCCCCATTTGATTTAGCTCGGAGTCGCTGAAAAGTAATAATTGATCGCGCCCTGTCGGCGATACAGCACACGACGCAAGAAAAAAAACCGCCAAGAAGGCGGCTTTACGAGTAATCGATTGCATAAACCCACTTAATTAAGCGGCTTCGTACCGCTTTGCGTTGTAAGAATTAATCACATCGTACATCGCGGCTTCATCAAATTCGCGAAGCCCGCTCAGCACCATACATTTTTGTCCGGAGCCAACCTTTTTGGCCCCGTCAAAGAACTCAAAACCCAGCGTTACATTACCACGCTTCCCTTGAACATCAAACGATGACGCCGCTGGCTTAATCGTTAACGTTGTAAACTCTAGCGTATCGAGTTGAACACTCATATCGGTGTACATCACCATCGGACGCTGAGGGTTAATCATCACGCCTTCTTTACGCATTAGAGGCACTAAAAGGGTCGGAAAGCTTTCTCCGGAATATGCAACGTAAGCCGCTACAAACTGCTCTATTTTGGCAGATTCGGTCGTAATGTCGCCAGAACGCGTCGCTTCAACACACGGCTTATCTTCGCTGCTAAGACAGATTTCTTTACTACACACATTGGTGGCAACTGCCGACGCCTCGGTAATCATTCCCACGAATGTCGCTTTCATGTGTTGCGACAGACCGTGACGATCGAGCATAACCGAAAAGAGAAGATCCCCTGGAACACAGAATCGCTTTGCATCGACGTCATGAATGGGATTGAAGTCTCCAGCTACCTCTTTAGCAAAACGGCTAGCTTGTTCACGACTGAAGCGAATTAACTCGCCGTCTAATGTATAAAAATCTTTTAACAACATACATACCATACTCATAAAAATGCCCAGAGAACTGGGCAGTCATAAGTATTAAGCCACAATGTGACCATTTAGTCACGTGTGTATATTTGCCTTTCAGCGTAGCTGATACCGCCTATTAATCTGGCGTTAACAAATTACCGCGTGACACACGATAACGGCGACTAAGCTCCGTCGCGACCGGCGTGGTGACGTGCGTTCCCGAGATAACCACCTGCTCAAGCTTGCCATCAATCTCCACAATACCTGGCACTGGCGAAGGTAACAGGCCACCGCCAGCGACCTCTTCATATCGTTCGTTCTTAGGCGTGTAATCAGCACCTACGCCCATTCCGTCGACCAGTCGGACGGCATAACTTCGCGCCGTGCCTAAGGAATCACAGGAGGTTGCCGAGTCGGTTGGCTGAAACGAGTTAAAGTAAACCACGCCACTCAGCGTCACGGCGTTCGAGGTGACTTTTTCACCGTCTTCCAATGTGAAATACCAGCCGCTTGCATTATCGGCAACGGTACTGGATGTGCTGGTAATATCGGACATCGAACTCTTGTTGAAGTAAGTGCCTCCGGAGTTGCTGAAATCAACGAAAGGATAGACAGTACCAGTACCGCCTCCTGGGGAGGCTGGAGAAACGTCCATGTCTTTCAACATGTAAAAGCTATAGTCCTGCGTTGTATCGAATGGGTCCTCACGATCGCCCGAACCAATGAGGATAGCGTCATAACCTAGCTGAAGCGGGTTCGGTGAACTCGGATCGTCAACGGCATCCACCACATCCGGTGGATACATTAAACGCTCTCGGTGTGCGCCGCCATCTAAGCTGGCGATAATGCTCACCTTCCAAGCCTCTGCATTACTTTGGTCGGTCGGTACACTACCGTCAATGAGATCACCCAGATCAATTCGCCAAACGTGCGACCCCATATCGCCAACATAAATACGATCCTCGTAGCCATCTCGGTCGCGGTCAATAATGGTTAAATCCGACGGGATAGACCAATTCATGTGGTTGTGCTCTATGAATGTGGCGGTGCTTGGTAAGGTAGCTGGCCGCGTCGCTCCGATGAACGCGACAATATCACCGGTCATCGCATCAAGCGCGTAAATACCTCTACCAACGCTATATGATGGCGCGCCTGATCCGTATCGAGAGACACCCAAATCATCGACGGCAGGATCGTAACCCGCACCAAAGAGGAGTAAAACTTTCTCCTCATCACGTGTTCCAGTGCCATCTGTTACCTGATTTCGAACGGTGATGGGGGTCGGCTTCGACCACGTTTGTCCAAGCTCCTCGAAACCTGGGGTTAAGGAGCCCGAACGAGGGTCGTTAGACACCGACCACAACAAGGTAGGATTATCGACATCGTTCACATCCAGCGCGTAAATCATTTGCCCACCACGACGCATACCAAGGTACAAGTTAACTGTGTCGCCTATATTGCCGAGCGAGCCATAGCCTGTTTCACCTTCGACTTGCGCGTCGTTGGTGTAGACACCAATTCCGCCGTCAATAAAGTACGGCTTTTCAGCTCCAACTTTACTCGCCGTCGTTTCAGGATCGGTGATATCGACACTGTCATCACGTGCGTCGTAGCTAATTTCTTGCAGAGCATCAAGATGCTCCGGCATCACTAACCCCCACAACTCATTACCACGATGATCACCGGAATCGTCACCTGGACCGCCCTCGATTGCTCGGAACAGGCCATCATTAGAGCCGTAAAAGACCGTAATTGTGTCGTCATTACCATAGGTGTTGTAGTTGACAATCGCGGGCTGCGAGTGGATTACATCGCCGTGAACGTAGGGCCGCATATCGCTGGTTAAACTGTTTTCGTTTTCGTCGTAGATGTCATTGCCCGACAGCCACGAGTATAGCGTCGCATCAATTTGACCATTCAAACTAACGGGTGTTGTTCCCGCCGCTAACGACGTGAACGTTAACAATGAACGCCCCGAAGATAAGCCCGAGCGAATTCGCTGAGCGACGCCACCTTTCTCGACGACTTCGCCATCCGGTGCATCGGAAGCCGACGGAATCGTACCGCGAGGATCGAATGCCCAGTAGGTGGAATCGACGCTCCAGAAGCTGGTTGCGTCGGAATTAATAAAGCCGGACACCATGTTTTCCGCTGGGTTGCCATTCTTATCTTCAAGTCGAACGTCACCCGTCGATTCGTTGACACCCAAGGTGTACATTTTGAGGTTACCAGGCCAAAGCGGGCGGTTGTAGGTATCTGGGCGGAACACGCCGATGTAGACCTGATTTAGGTTCGTGCCTCGCACGTTTACCGAAACGGGCAGAGCCGTCGCCGCGAATGCCGTATTGACCGCTAAAATCTCATTAAGAATCTTATCAATTGCCTCGTAGAGCTCGGTCGCGTTAGTCACGTCAATCGCTTCCTCGGTACCGCCTTGCGCCGCGATACTGTCCATAAAGCCGCGCTCATCCAGTGTCGTTGGATCTTGCCCCTTACTGTCGGGGTTGTAGACGTCGATGGCATAAGTCGTGATCGACTGATCACCATCCAGCGTGTTATCAAGGTCGATGCCCGATAGGTATCGCGCAAACTCATCAGACCAGTTTGACTCATACTTATTGTTGCCGGAGATATCGACAACGCTAGTATCACCGCCGATACTAGCTAGGGCGGTCTGAGCACTTGAGTTTTCGCCACTGTCTGGGCCACCGTTGCCAATCATAATGATGTAACTATCACCGCACTGACCTTCCGTAAGGGGCGAAATGTACTTGCCATCAGCGTCTACTGCCGATGGATCATGATCACCATCCGCTAGCCCCGAGTTCGGCGTTCCACCGGTGTAATACAAGTAGGCTTCATAGAATGACATGGCGTAGGGCGCGTTATTCGTCCCTTCGATTTTGTAGTCGTCAGAATTGGTTTTTCCATCGAGATCAAACAAATCGTCAACCGTTAATTCGCTTCCACGCTTACCCTCGGCGGTATTAGCCACAAGCGAATTGAGCCAATCGGTTCGATCGCTCGCGGTGAGCGGCGAGATTGCACGCCATACCTCTCCACCGCGCGGTGAGTTGCTATCGGAGTAAGCCATCAAACCAACGTTCATGTCGAATACCGTATCGCCCGCCCCCTCAGGGCAAGAGCTATCCGTTACGGCACCAGAAACCACCGTATCGACTTCGATACCATCAACAAGCTCACTGCCCGTGACCTGGTCAGGGACGGCAATACACTTGAATAAGTTGAAAAGCGCATCGTGGATTAGAATGCGTTTGTCGGGCGTCCGAGTTTCGCCTGCGTCATTGGTCTGATCGCCCATAGACGCCGTCCAGTTAGCCGAGTTATCCACTAAGAATAAAATATTGGGCGTCCCGCCCGCGCCTGAGGCACCTAAGAATATGTCGGTATCGTCGGCAAGCGATGACGTAACTTGCGCACCGACACCGAGCGCAATCGCTGTTGTAAGGAGCGATTTTTTAAAGAATTTCGAACCTCTCATTCTCCCTCCTAATCACAGCTTCCCGCTGTGTAGTTAAACTTAACGAGTTGGTTGTAACTTGATTGTGCACCCGTGATGGTATCTGACACCGTTACTTCAACCTGCCAATACAGTGTCTCTGGAACAATTGACTGGGTCAGCGAATAACCTGAAGCGGCTTGAGCATGAACACACTCAGGGGTCGAAATCGTAATGTTATAACCCGAAGTAAGGACTGTTGGCAGCGTGGATGGATCGAACGTGCCGAAGACTAGGTTGTCGACGTCCGACAACACGTACTCAATGACGTTTTTCGCCACTTGCTCGGTCGCGACACGATCTTGATACGAAACCACCAGCTGTTGCGATGTTTGCGTTCGATAGATGAAACTTACCGATAA
>JABXIR010000106.1 GCA_013372965.1 Gammaproteobacteria bacterium | reverse complement strand
GGAGCGAGTGCAACGTAATCAGTAATCGTTGGGAAAGCAAACTCATCTAACAACGGGTCTCCCGCTGTGCCTGCTGCCACTTGATCTGCTGTGAACTCGCCGGCTGCCGTTACATATACATCAACATCGCCAGCGGCTGGCGCTGCGTGTACAACTTTAACAGACGCCTGAGTGGCGATAGAGCGGTTCATATCGCCCGTCGGTAAAATCGTAAACATGGGTGAGCTCGTGACACGGCCCGCTGCAATCGCGGTGTATTCCATGCCCGCCATTAATTCCACCGTGCCTGTCGTAAACACCGAGTCGCCGATCATGTCCGTGTTCGGTGCGACATCAAACACGTAACCACCCTGGGGAACCTCTAAGTAGGTAGAGGTCGAAGGTAGAACATCTAAATAATCAAACGCATCAATCACTTCGACAGGGTCGGCACCGAGCGCTTCGCTGGTCGCGAACACTTCAACCGGCCCACCCGCTGCAGATGCCGCATCGGGAGAGATGTGCGCCACTCGGATACCCGCTTGAGTACCAGCAGCGGCAAGCTCAACTTGCGCGTCATCAGTCACGGCCAGCAATTTAATCGGAGATGCACTCGATTCCACGTCGTTTTCAGCTGCAACGGCCACAACCATAATCTTCGAGCCAGCAAACGGCGAAAGGTCGACGGTTCCCGAGTCATAAACCACGGTTCCGTTTACAGCCGCACGAATACGAACTTCATCGGCCGATACCGCACCAGCATCCACCGAATCTTTAAACGCAAAGTTGAACGCAGGCGCCGCACCCGTAATATCATCGTTTGGACCGGTTAGGAAAATATCGACTGCTGGTGCGGCTGAAGACCCGTGCACCACCACAAGGCCCACCTCGTCACTCATTGGATCAGCCGTTGTTTCATCGACCACGATGACCTCAAGCGTGTCAGCTGCTACATCACCAACAGCGATCACGGTGGGGCTTGCGTCCGCCGCTAAGGCGAAATCGTTAACGGTAAGCACCGAGAGATTACCGCTGGGTGTGTTCGCTTGAACATCGATGTCGTAAGTTCCTTCAAAAAGCGACGCGAAGCCCGACGACTCAGCGAAATCCAGATCTGAAATCGACTCACTGCCATCGATAAATACATCAACAGCGGGCGCATCGACTGATGCATGAATTACTCGAAGCTCTGCACTCCCGCGTGTGTCTTTCGATGTATCGTCATCATCACAACCCACCAAACCAAGTGCAACGCCTGACACTGCAGTAGCCAAGGCTAAACGTTTGAACATTGACATAGAACCTCCGATTATTGTTTTCCTAACGTCGGCAAGTCCTACGTCACCTTGGGTCAGTCAGATCCTCCATTTTCGTAAACTACGTAAGGAATATCGCCAGTAACGTGCATTTCGCCGCAATTACCAACTTTTAGACAATTTTTTGTGATCCAAAAAAAACCAACAGTCGAATCTTACGCTTAGATTTAGCAAAACGAAGGCGATCGATCCCCCGACGTTGCTTTCTAAGAAGGGAGGGTAGAAGCGCTCCATGAAAGAATCACCTCGTCATTGACGCCGCGTTCGAAAAAACGGCTATGGTTGTCAGTCCTGCACCCGTCAAAAACCTGCGTTGATTTCACAACAAATCAGCTTCACTTGGCAGGGAGACGAACGCGCCGTAGCGACTCACAGCGAACGCACCCGCTCGTGCTGCGAAGGTAATCGTGTCTTCTATGTTGCTCTGAGTTTGGCAAAACTCGCTAAAACTCAGTTTGCTGCGACAACGTTGGCCTATCTTTGAGAGCATCCCTCCAATAAACGCATCTCCCGCAGCGGTCGTGTCGACCACATTGGTTTCAGGTGGTGATATATCGCCCGTAAAATCGGCGTGATAGTAGCGAATCGCGTCACCGCCATTGGTTACAACGAGGCAGGTGACACCCGCCTTTAGAATAGCGTCGATGGTGTGCTCAATAGGAAGTGTTGGGTGGCCTTTCTCATTCAGAAACTCAAGTTCTTCAAATGATAATTTAACAAGATCGGACAGCGTTATTACGTGCCAAATCCTATCAAATATATCGCTGATATTTGGCCAGAGACTTTCGCGTAAATTCATATCAAAGCTGCAAATGGCATCCGCCTTCTTCGCCTGCGATAAGCCATGAATCGTCGTTCGATAGATATTAAGCTCAGTCAAGCTGTTGCTGCATACATGCATAATCGAATGTTCAGTAAACATGGCATGGTCGAAGTCATCGACGCTGTAGAGTAAATCAGCTGCAGGTGGGCGATAAAAGCTGAATGAACGTTCGCCAGTTGCATCCAGTGAGACAAAAGCTAGGGCGGTTTTAGCCACATTGGTAAAACGACAGTAACGCGTGTTTACGCCATTTTGATCCAGTTCTTGCTTAATAAAATGACCGAACATATCGTCGCCCAACATACCGCAAAAACTGGTCTTTAGCCCTAATTTTGCCGCCGCGACGGCAACGTTTGCAGGCGCACCACCTGCAAATTTGGTAAAAGATTCCGGTTGTTTACCATCCGATAGAAAGTCAATTAGCGCTTCGCCAAAACATACCAGACTCATGACTTCTTCCTCACGATTGACGGGGGCTTAATACTTCTTCTTGCACAACTATTACGTCAGACATGCCCCCGAAGGCTCTATTTAAGCTGACTTACTTTTTGGCCGAGGCTGAGCCTAACGGCTAACCCGCCATCTGAGCGGTTTTGAAGCCGAATGCTACCTGAGTGAGCATCTACAATTTCGCGCACTAATGCAAGACCAATGCCCGACCCTCTGGGTTTGGTCGTGTAGAAGGGCAACAATGACTGAGCGATCACATCATCGCTCATGCCAGGACCTCGATCTTCGACATCAATGTGTTGCCACCCCTGCGAAGTACTCAAACGAACTACAATGTCCTCAGGTGGACTGCCTGCTTCAATCGCATTTTTACAGAGGTTAATGATCGCTTGCTCAATCTGAGCGGCATCCGCTTCAACTTCTACCGTCGATTGCACCTCGACACGTGCTTGCGTCGCCGCACTGATGTGTTCGACCAATCGAGGCCAATCAATTACCGATAACTGAGGGAGTGGCATTTTAGCGAACTGAGCATAGCCTTGAACAAACTGATTTAAGTGGTCTGAACGATCGGCAAGTGTGTCTAACACGCGGCTCAACTGAGAGTTATTTAGTTTGCTGTTAATTTTACGTCCAGAGTTAATCATGGATAACATCGGACCAAGTGAATTATTTATCTCATGACTAACAACGCGAATGACTTTCTTCCAGGTTTGCACCTCTTGTCGATTGACCTCATTGGTCATGTGGCGAAAGCTTACCATATTCAAAGTTTGTTGGTTCACGACGACTTCAACCTGATCAAGATGCCACGACTGCACTTCACCTTCGTTATCTTCACCTTCTAAGTGAACGGTAAATAAGCCCTTGCTACGCGCTTCATAAGCGGTCAGGAACGGTAAATATCGACGAGACCAGAGTTCGGTTACGCACTCTCCTTCACACCGGAGTCCGTCGTTAAAGTATCGGCGTGCAGCGTCGTTACAAAAAACCACCCTCCCCTCATAATCAACTAACAACAATAAATTAGGTGAACTGTGCAGCATACGATCAAGCAGTAATTCTCGTTGAATCAAATCGCGCTTTCTCTGCCCCAGCAAAACAGTGGCTTCATTAAACTTTACCACCAACTCTCGGAGTTCATTGTAGTCTGAGGGGGCTAGTGACACGCTAAAATCGTTGTCCGCTAAGTTCGATAAGCCAACGTCTAAAGCGTCGACCGTTTTTCTTAAGCGTGTCATCAAAATCGCATTTAACGAGCCGGACACCAGAGCCGTAGTCGCAATGATTCCGATCCCTAACGAAATAACGTCAACCGACGGATACCAATAAAAAGCAGCCGCCGCCGCGGTAACAACCACCAATGTATTTACGATGACGAAGCGAAGAATCAACACACTTAAACCTTCATCCCAAATTTCTCCATTCGACGATACAGCGACTGTCTTGATAAGCCAAGACTTCGAGCTGCTTTTGCCACAGTACCATTTGCCTGCGTTAGTGCTTTTCGAATATCAGCTTCCGAGATGTCTTCTGTTAATTGAATGTCGCTCGCAGGCAACCCAAAGTCTTCCACGCTCAGCTCTCTTCCCGCCGATAAAATCGAGGCACGTTGACAGCAATTTTGCAATTCCCGCACATTGCCGGGCCAGTGATATGAATTTAACGCCCTGCTAACGTTATTCGGTAACTTATCGACGGACAAAAAGAGCTTTGCCAAAGGCTCGATATCATCACGCCGATTCGCTAAGCCCTGTAACTCAATCTCAATCACATTGATTCGGTAGTACAAGTCTTCCCGAAAGCGCTTCGCTGATATTTCAGATTTTAAATTAGCATTTGTTGCACTAATAATGCGTACGTCGACCGTCTTGGTCTGGTGGCTCCCTAGCGGTTCAAATTGACCCGTTTGCAAGACACGTAACAATTTAGCTTGCCCTTCGAGACTAAGGTTTCCGATCTCATCGAGAAACAACGTTCCGCCATGCGCCGCTTCAAATCGCCCAACTCGTCGCTTGGTGAGCCCTGTGTACGCACCGACCTCAGCACCAAACAACTCAGCTTCCATTAACTCTTCGGGAATTGCACCCATATTGACACACACAAAGGGTTGATCAGACCTCTGCGAGTTTGCTTGAATGATCTTGGCGATTTGCTCCTTGCCGCTGCCATTTGGACCGGTGATTAACACAGGAACATCAGCACGCGCGACATTGACCGCCAACTCAACGCTATGGCACATCGATTCGCTTTCGACGACGGTGCCACATAAGTTAACGCCACCCAGTACATCACGGCAACGACGTTTGCGATTCGCACCATCTCGAGCCTGCAGTTGTAAACTGCGCATTTCGAGTAAGTTTTGAACGCTGGCTATGAGTTTGTCATCGTCCCACGGCTTCGACAGATAGTCCGATGCGCCATGCCTGACCAAGGAAACGGCGGTCTCCAGATTTGTCCACGCGGTTAGCAGGATAATCGGAAGATCCGGATCTATATCTCGAATTTCATGGAACAGCTCGATACCTTCACGACCCGAAGTCGTGTCTTCGGTAAAGTTCATGTCTTGAATAACGGCTCCGAAGCGCTCGCTGCGAATGCAGTCGAGCCCTTCTTGCGCCGTCAGAGCGCTAGCCGTTTCGATATCGTTAAGCTCGAACAATAGCGAGAGCGCGTCATGTACAGACTGATTGTCATCGATAATAAGTACACGATCCATGATTTACCTCAAAGAGTTCGAGTGGCAACGCTGGGCGGCACTAACGAAGCCTTAAGCGCTGGATAAAGAATACCGATCAATGATACGACAATCAATGCAAGTCCCACTCCAAGAGGGTAAACAACGCTCATCGAATCAATCGAGATCATGTTCATCAGCTGTACATTAAGTAACATCGCAACCGGGACGGCCAACACCAGCGAAACCCCCAGCAACACGCCGCTTTCTAAGCAGAACAGCGATACGATCGAACGCTTTGATGCGCCAAGCGCTCTGCGAGTACCAATTTGCTTCGTCCGACGCTCGACGTTAAACACTGCCATACCGACCGAGCCTAGCGAAATAACGCCAATGAGTAACACAATGATTAAACTCAGTGAAAACAATAACGCATGATCAATGTCGAATTGACGATCGCGCATCTGCTCATAATTCTCAAACCCGACGATCACCCTTGAACGGTCGTTGGTGTAAATGGTCTCACTAATTAACCGCTGAGCTTCTGCATAGCTAATACCCTCAGTTCGAATAGCCAATGTTTTAAAGTTACTATTGCTCGGCTTCCTGGCGAACCAAATGGAATTTTCTGACATACCTCGCCACTTTGGCCAAGGGCTCATGAAGGTCTCAGCAACCCCAATAATTTCAATGGGTACATCACCAGTTTCAGGCATATACATGACCTCGCCAACAACGTTGATGCGACCAAAGGCCTCCTCCGCCAGCGGGCCGGAGATCACTGCCGGAATACTCGCTTGCTCAGCGGCCTCATCAAAGGTCATGACTTCTTCAGCAGTGAATGAGCGCCCGTGACTAATGTTCAATCCCAGCGTTTCGGCTAAGTAGTGATCTGCTCGATAGGTCGCTGCATTCACGTAAGTGGTTTCGTCAGACGAAGTCGGCTGGATTGAATAGGCCCCAGAGCTGCCACTTCCGCTAAACGGTACTTGATTGGTTGCTGATACGTGGCTAATACTTGGCAACTGAGTCAGTGATTCAATGTCACGATTTAATGTCATTTCACCATTAAAATCTTCTGCGAAGTGGTACATATCCAGAACGATCAAGCCCTCTTCGTTGATGCCCGAATCAATATTAATATCATTAATACGATCCACGATGAGCGCACTTAAGTTGGCGACAATCGCGATGGTCAATATTGCCTGCAGCATCAACAAAATGGTGGTCGACGGATTGCGACGCAAGGTGTTTAGTGTAGGTATGATTTGCATGTCTTAATCCTCGATTACTGAATTTTCAAGTAGAGACTTGGTGGCATCCGGCAGATGCGCCAAGCGGGTAACAGTCCGGCAGCAACACTACTAACGATCGCGATGGCTGGGGCCCATAACCACATCGACCAGTGCAGCTGAGTCAACATTAAGTGACTGACACCCATTCCGGAACTGAGAATCCTGTCGAGACCGGAAAGCACAAGAGAGGCCATCACTAATCCCGCTAACCCGCCTGCAAAACCGATAATCGATACCTCTACGATGTGCTGAAGAAATATCTGCCACTGGCTGGCACCAAGCGCACGTCGTGTGCCGATTGCTGGTGCTGACTTCAAAAACTTACCCAGCAGGAGACCAATCGTATTGATAATGCAGACGACCAAGAACAATGCGCTGATCATCACGAGAATTCTCGACTCATCAACGACCACACCGTTGATTTCGAGCCATTCCTCACTTGTCCGAAGGAAGTAGCTAGCGTCAGGGTTGGGGAAGCGTCCTGCCTCTCGTTGTTCATCGATATAGCCGCGCATCCAGCGGTCAAATGACTCGCGCTGAGATGGAGAATCAAACGCTTTCCATACCTGAATCCAGTGATACTCTGAGTTGATGAAGTCTTCATAGGAATTGATAACTTCTGCTCGCCAACCGTTGGTGTTACCTGAATTGGAAATTTCGGCGATTGGCGTAAGTGAGAATGGCACAAAGACGCTCTCACCGTTATCAAAAGCTGAGTTGTTAAGATCGTAGTATTTGGGCTGAGGTGCAAAGTCTTTAATCACCCCAATCACACGATACTCCGAGATGTTTAGCGTAATGCTTTGACCGACGGCCTCCTGACCTGGGTAGAGGCTTCGAGCGAGTGACTCGGTAATGACGGCGACAAAGTCCGCTTCTAAGTCAACCTGCTCCGACCAGACATTACCGCTGATGAACTCAGGTTCGAATAGTTCGAAGAAATCGCGAGTCGTCACGCGCCCTTCAACAAACTGAGGATCAATCTCAGTATTTGGAGAGATGGCAGCGAAGCTGCTTTTGAACATGACTACCGTTGCCCCATCATTGCGTTGGCGTTGAATCGCATTCGCATCCATGTACGTCAGCTGTCTCATTGCACCACCGTAGGAGCCGCCCTGACTAGCAGGGTGCGACTGTAGTTGGAGTGCGTAAGGCTGCTTAGACAGCGACTGCGCCGGATCATGACTCAACTGCATATAGACACTCAGCATAGTGACAGTCATACCGACGCCGGCGGCCAGTGCGGCAATCATTAATGCTGAAATGAATGGCGTCCGCTTAATACTGCGAATCGCTAGATCGAAATAGTAACTAAGCATTTTCAACCTCCACTGTGCTCTCGCCCGCCACGAACTGTCGGTAATCTGACACTTGGCCGTCAACAATATGAACATTTCTCTGCGAACGGCGAGCCAAATCTGGATCGTGCGTTACCATGACAATGGTCGTACCCTTCGCATTGATGTCTTCAAGCATATCCATGACTTGACGAGCCATCACACTATCCAGGTTGCCCGTAGGTTCGTCGGCAAGAAGAAATGCTGGACGACCCGCCATGGCACGGGCAATCGCAACCCTTTGCTGCTGTCCTCCTGAAAGCTGTGCAGGAAGGTGCTTCGCACGTGCCGATAAGCCGACCATCGCGAGCGCTTCCTCGATACGCTCCTTGCGTTCCGCGCGTTTGAATCCACGATAACGCAGTGGCACTTCGACATTTTCGTAAACGCTTAGATCAGGAATCAGATTGAACCCTTGGAAGATGAAGCCAATTTGCTCATTGCGAACTTTCGCTAATTGGTTATCCGAGAGACCAGCCATGTCGTGGCCATTCAAGTAGTAGCTACCACCACTAAAAGGTTCGAGCAAGCCAGCAATATTCAGGAAAGTGGTTTTGCCCGACCCCGACGGACCGGTAATTGTGACAAACTCGCCACGATCTACCGTGAGGTCAAATGACTTCAACGCATGCGTCTCGATCATATCGGTTTTATAGACTTTGTTAATTCCAATCATTTTCAACATGTGAGTTCCCTCTAAGTGTTTAATTTAATGTAATTCGTTCTGCGTTCTGCATGTCTATGTAGCTTGAAATGATCACTTCATCGCCAAGCTCCAACCCCGAGATCACCTCGACGTAACGCGTTCCGCGTGAGCCGATCTCAATATTTCTTCGCACCGCCTCGTCGCCCTCAAGCACATAAGCGACGGTTCCACCATCGCTATCCAAAAAGGCACCTCGACGGAGAATCAGCGCGTTATCAATACGTTCCAAGTACACACGAGCTGAAACACGCTGATTTTGACGAAGTGAACTTGGGCGCTCCCCGACAAATCGGGCGCGAGCGACGAGCTGATTGCCTCGTATTTCAGGGGATATCGAGGATATTTCGGCGGCGATGATTTCGCCCGCAACGGTCAGCTCGACTGGCATACCGATCATTAGATCGTCGCCGTAAACATCGGGAACACCGAGTTCGACTTCATAGGCCGAAAGATCGACCACAGACAACAGCGGCGCGCCCGCTGGTACACGTGCCTGATTACTGGCAATCCAAGCACCAATCGCGCCATCCACCGGCGAAGTGATATTTAGCGCCTCTTTGCGGCGTTCTAACTCGGTCACAAGAATTCGTTGACGATCAACTTCGGACTCTGCTGATGACAATTCAAATGCAGCCGTATCTCGAGTGATCTCGGACTCGCGCTGAGCGTGTGCGTATTGCAAGCGAGTCTTGTCGAGATTGTCACTGCGTTCCTCAAAGTCGATGCGCGAAATCAACTCACGGTCCAATAGTTGCTGCGCTCGGCGATACTCTCGCTCTGCAGCCACCAAGTCGACACGAGCTAGGTCGACGGCCTTATCGGCGGTAAGCGAATACCTCCGTGTATTCAAACGCATCCTTTCAAGCTCACCCTCGAGAATCTCAAGAGAAACACGCGCCTCGGCGACTTGGCTTTCAAGAACAGGACTAATGACGCGGGCGATGACATCGCCCTCGGATACTGACTCGCCAGGCTGCTTTTCGAAAAAGACCTGGCCTTCATCCGAGGTATAGAGCGTGGGGGCGTCCGAGGCAATGATGCGACCTGACGATGCAACATCACGCTCAAACGTTCCGCTCTCTACTGACGCGGTCAATATGCGATCCGAGTTAACGGAACGCTCGGCGGTGTCTGCGTTCACCCAGAGGTACAAAGCTAAAATTAGCAGCGATGCTCCCGCTACCAATATTGGGGTTTTTAGCGTGTTCTTTAGGCTTTTTTCGACAACAACGTCTTGTCCGAGTGTATCTTTAATCATTAGTATTGCTCCTCCGTACTAAAGGTATAGCGAAGAGCGTGCCAACTTTTTATAACTCAATAAAATAGAGGCTTAGAGAAAAACAGGGAGGTTTCTGAAGGAACGTACGGACAGTTTTATTGGACACAAAAGTGTCCGCGGACACCTTTAGCAAAGTACGTTACGAAAGGTCAGATTGATTCGCGGCTCGACGAGTCGAGTTCTTTTGGGCAACTGGTGTTTTGAAATCATCTGCGATTGACCGCTCATTACCAAAGCCCAGCCCGATGGTACTCTAAATCGACATTGCCACGCTCGATCATTCGCCCGAACGTCAAAGTCACGGACTGCTCCGAGGCTAATCGATGCAATCTTCGGTGTTGGCCCAAGTGACATTTCATTATCACTGTGCCACCCCATGTAATCCTGACCGTTTCGGTAAAGGTTAATTAACACCGAATTGAAACGATCGGCACACAGATGCTCTAACTTCTGCCGAATTTCCTCGACCTCAGGCTGCCACGCAGTCGGCTTTAGTAAACTTCCTGAATAACGATAGGACACACCTGGATCACTCATCCATTGAATAAGTCTTGGCTCGTTAATGGTCTTTCCGAAGAGATGAATATGATTCTGAAACCAACCCTGATGTAACGGGGTTCCAGTAGTGAGAAACTGCTCAGACAGATACCCCAGATCTGCGGGAAGGATGACGCTCGGAATCAACCGAAAAGAAGCACCTGAAACACTAAAGTGCCTTTCGTCTAGGGCAATCTGATCCACTCGAGCTTGGTCGAAGTCAACGTGAAAGTGCTCAAATCTCTGAGTTTTCACTACGAGTATCCCGCATGCGTCCACTCCGATCCAACTCGACACTCTTCGCAATATCTGCCAGGTCTTTCTCGATCATTGTCAGCAGTGACTTTCTCATCATCCTTGAAAAGATGACGTTCATGATCTTGGCAAACCATGTTTGAGCTTCAGCCTCAAATGACATTGATAAATCGCATCCATGAGTTGTCGGCTTTACCGAGAACTTGGATCGATATAGTGCGCCGTGGTTTGACGCCTCCGCTACGTAATACTCGCCTTCAACCGATTCAACGATACGCATCTCTTCGGTTGCCTCCTTGCCGTACATCAGCCGCGTCTCTCGCCATACAAGACCCACCAGCTCACCTGATGAGGGTCGATGCAACACCTCGACGCGAGTGATGCCCGAAATACGTCGATCACAGTGTTCAAAATCCGTAATCGCGCTCCAAACGGCTTCCGCGCTTGCGCCAATGAACTGGGTTACGATTAATGGATTCATAAGAGAGTCTCCAAAAAAAAGGCCACTGTAAAAGTGACCTTAGCATAATTGAAATTTATGAACCGAGCTTCATCGTAATGTAATCTTCGACAAGTCGTTCCAGTGTATCAAGCGGAACCGCGCCATTCTTGAGTACCACATCATGGAACTCGGCAAGAGAGAATTGATCTCCGAGTGCCATTTGCGCCTGTTCGCGAAGCTCTAGAATTTTCATCATGCCAACTTTGTAAGCGGTCGCTTGACCTGGCATAACGATGTAACGCTCAATTTCAGAGGTCACATCCGAGAGCGCCATTCCCGTGTTAGAACGCATGTACTCGATGGCTTCTTCGCGCGTCCAGCGCTTCTGGTGTATCCCGGTATCAACTACGAGACGGACCGCTCTGAACAACTCTGCCTGCAAGCGACCGATGTTATCGTAAGGGTCGTTTTGGAAACCCATCTCCCAAGCTACCTGCTCGGAGTATAGGGCCCAACCCTCAGTGTACGCCGTGAATGGAGACGCGCGGCGAAATAGCGGCAAGCCCTCTAGCTCCATTGCAATGGCAATTTGAAAGTGATGACCTGGGATACCTTCGTGGTAGGCCAAGGTCCGCATACCATACTTGGGCGTTGCGCGAATATCGTACAAGTTGGCGAAGAAACGTCCCGGACGAGATCCGTCGATCGCCGGTTGCTGATAGTAGGCACCGGGCGAAGTTTTCTCTTTAAACTCAGGAATACGAACCACTTCCATACCGGCCTCTGGACGAATATTAAAAGCAGAGTCGATGCCGACATCAATTTCATCGAGAATGGTTTGATAGTCCTCTAGGATCTGGGCTCGACCGGCATCAGAATCTTCGTAGTAGAAGCGGTCGTCTGCCGCCAGTGCGTCGATTGCGGGTGTAAAGCCATTCGACACGTCAAAGCCCTCGGCTTCGAGAATATCGAGAATCTCGCCCTGAATTCGGGCAACCTCAGAGAGACCTACATTGTGTATGTAGTCGGCTGAATAGTTGGTTGTTGTGTACTGCTGAAGCAAGCTTTCATACAAAGCTTCACCATCTGGCAGATGCCAAAGACCGTCATCGGTAGTCGTCTTGCTCCGAAGCTCGACAAAGTAGTCAATCATCGATTGATAGCTCGGATACACCACACGTTCAATCGCCGTGCGAGCCCCTGCTAGTAGACGTTCACGATCCGACTCGTTAATAAGGTCCGATTCTGCGGTTCGGCGAGCCAACGACTCGAACAAGATGTTTTCGTCGATCGGCGTTTCGACAAACGCCGTCATCTCATCGACAACACGATCCACAACAAATGTCGGCGGTAAAATGCCGCGCTGTTCACGTTCACGCAAACCAATGAGGACGTTTTCAAACTTCATGTCGGCTTTGTTGAGGCGCGCTATGTAGTTTTCTGCACTTTCCACGTCATTAATTTGATGTTGCGCGTCCATGAAGCTAGGGAAGTTGCTCTGAACGCCAAACAGTTGATTGACCGGGTAATCGTGATAGCGGAACTCGTAACCGGTTTCGAGTTGCGCGAGTAGATAGTTCGCGATCTCTTTTGACAGCTTTTCCGATTCATCAAGCTCCGAATCATCGTAGGCGTTAATTTGCTGCCTAACAGTTAAAAGATGAGCAAATAGCGCTTCCATTTTAGCTTCGCTATTATCATTCAACTCAGCGTTGTGACTGGTCACACCCATTGATTCAAGAAAGCCCAGAGACGTTAACGCCTCTGGGTTGTCGAACGCTACCTTTACTACTTCTCGGTCGAGGAGCGAGTTAAATCTAAACGGCTTATCGGCATACCATTCGTGCGCCACAAAAGCGCTTCCAAAGCCGATAACAGCAACAGCACCTATCCCCACCCACTTGAAGGTTGTTTTTATCATATGAACATTACCTAGGTTGATTATTTTTTATACGACACGTTTACAGAAAATCAGACATTGAGCACCGCGTCAAGTTGACGCTTAATGTCTGACTTCTCGGTGCTCGTGATAATTAGACGATGAAGTTGCTCATCTGTATTCAACAACTCTGAAAAAATTCCTCTCAGACCCCGAGCGCGCTTATCGACCTCAAACCACACGGTTAGTGCGTCGTCTGACTCATAAAAGACAAATTCAATTTCATCCAGCTTGCTACGATATGGCTCTTGTAACGGCTTATATTCGAACTCTTGACCAATTCCCAGAGGGAGCTTCTTTGCCTTGTCACAATGTACCTCTGAAAGTGTGAATCCCATCGATTCAATCACCTCTAAAAAAGCATACTGAATAGGGCTGGGATTGACTTTAAGGTGATCTTTATCGTGCTGGTCGACGGCATAATCAATATCCAATACCGTTTC
>JABXIR010000255.1 GCA_013372965.1 Gammaproteobacteria bacterium | reverse complement strand
TCTGCACAAACGCGAGTCAATGCAGCTGTAAGGGTAGTCTTACCATGGTCAACGTGACCGATTGTGCCCACGTTAACGTGGGGCTTGGAACGTTCAAACTTTTCTTTTGCCACGACTAGTGTCCTCGATAGCTGTTAGTTTTAAGAAACTTGGTTCTTTGCGATGACTGTATCAGCCACGCTCGTTGGAGCTTCTTGATACTTCAAGAACTCCATAGTATAGGTCGCACGACCCTGTGTTGCAGAACGCAGATCAGTTGCATAGCCGAACATCTCTGCCAAAGGCACTTCAGCGTTAACAACTTTACCTGAAGGGCCTTCTTCCATTCCAGAGATCATGCCGCGACGACGGTTTAAATCACCAACCACATCACCCATATTCTCTTCCGGAGTAACCACTTCAACCTTCATAATTGGCTCCATCAAGACTGCACCACCTAGCTCAGAGAGTTTTCTCGTCGCCATACTACCAGCAATCTTGAACGCCATTTCAGATGAGTCCACATCGTGGAACGAGCCATCAAATAATGTCGCTTTCAAACCAATTAATGGGTAGCCAGCAAGAACACCATTCTGCATCTGTTCTTCGATACCCTTTGAAACCGCAGGGATGTATTCACGAGGAACCGCACCACCTACAATTTCGTTTATAAATTCCAAACCCTCTTCTTCAGCGGGCGCGAATTTAATCCATACATGACCGTACTGGCCACGACCACCTGATTGACGAACGAATTTACCTTCGATGTCAACGGTATTCTTAATTGCTTCGCGATATGCCACCTGCGGCTTACCGATATTTGCTTCGACGCTAAACTCGCGACGCATACGATCGACGATCACATCGAGGTGAAGCTCACCCATACCCGAGATGATCGTCTGACCCGTCTCTTCGTCGGTTTTAACGCGGAACGAAGGATCCTCTTGCGCTAACTTAGATAACGCCACGCCCATCTTTTCTTGGTCTGGCTTAGAGCGAGGCTCTACAGCAACCGAGATAACGGGATCTGGGAACTCCATGCGCTCAAGCACAATTGGCTTATTCATGTCACATAGTGTATCACCGGTTGTGACATCCTTGAGACCAACCGCCGCAGCGATATCACCCGCAAGAACTTCCTTAATTTCTTGTCGATCGTTTGCATGCATTTGCACCATACGACCCACTCGCTCACGCTTTTCTTTCACCGAGTTATAGACCGCCGTACCGGTCTCTAGCTTACCCGAATAAACTCGGAAGAACGTTAAGGTTCCGACAAAAGGATCCGTCGCAATCTTGAACGCGAGAGCAGCAAACGGAGCGTCATCCGACGCTTCGCGAGCTTCTACTGTTTCGTCTTTGTCGAGCAAATGACCTTCAATCGCCTTAACTTCAGTTGGCGACGGCATGTACTCGACCACTGCGTCAAGCACCGCTTGAACGCCTTTGTTTTTGAATGCAGAACCACCGAACACCGGCACGATCTCGTTAGCGAGCGTACGCTTACGAATGGCCGCCTTAATTTCAGCTTCAGTCAGCTCGACTCCGTCGAGGTACTTTTCCATCAGCTCGTCGCTGGCTTCAGCCGCAACCTCAACCAACTCTTCGCGCATCGCCTCGCACTCATCGAGCAGGTCTGCGGGAATATCCTGGTATTCGAAGGTCATACCTTGATCGTCTGGATTCCATACGATCGCCTTCATTTTCACCAAATCAACCACGCCAGAGAACTCGTCCTCTGCACCGATGGTCATTTGCATCGGAACGGCAACTGCACCTAGACGATCGCGGAGCTGCTGTACAACTTTCAGGTAATCCGCGCCCGCTCGATCCATCTTATTGACGAACACCATTCTAGGCACTTCATACTTATTGGCTTGACGCCAAACGGTTTCGGTTTGTGGCTGTACACCCGACGAGCCACACAACACAACAACCGCACCATCGAGGACTCGCAATGAGCGCTCAACCTCAATGGTAAAATCTACGTGTCCCGGCGTATCGATGATATTAATACGATGCTCGTCAAACTGAGCATCCATACCACGCCAGAAACAGGTGGTAGCAGCCGAGGTAATTGTAATACCACGTTCTTGCTCCTGCTCCATCCAGTCCATCGTTGCGGCGCCATCATGCACCTCACCGATTTTGTGAGATAGACCTGTGTAAAACAGGACGCGCTCAGTCGTTGTGGTTTTACCCGCATCAACGTGCGCTGCGATACCGATATTTCGATAACGTTCAATTGGAGTCTTACGTGCCACTCTATATTATTCCTTCTTTACAAGCCCCATTGGAAAAAGGCAGCTGTTTGCACAGCCGCCTTAATCGCGTAGGGAATCCTATCACCGACTTCCTTAGAAGCGGAAGTGAGAGAATGCCTTGTTGGCTTCTGCCATGCGGTGAACGTCTTCACGCTTCTTAACCGCGCCGCCTTTTTGCTGCGATGCATCAAGAATTTCACCGGCCAAACGTGCAGCCATTGATTTTTCACCACGCGCACGTGAGTACTCAACCAACCAACGCATAGCAAGAGCCATACGACGTGCTGGGCGAACCTCTACAGGGACCTGGTAAGTCGCACCACCCACACGGCGAGACTTAACCTCAACCATTGGTGATACGTTTTCTAGCGCTTCTTTGAACGTCTCAAGTGGATCGTTTTCTACTTTTGATCCAATTGTATTCAATGCGCCATACACGATGCGCTCAGCAAGTGATTTCTTACCGCTGACCATAACGTGGTTGATGAATTTCGCTAAAACTACGTCACCGAATTTTGGATCCGGTAGAATTTCGCGTTTTGCGACAACTCGTCTTCTTGGCATAATTAAAACCTCTTCTTCAGGTTCTTCTAGGACATATCAATGCGCCTAGACCTTACTCGATTCTCTAGATAAAACGCTTAGCTTACGACTTTGGTCGTTTAGCACCGTACTTAGAACGGCCCTGACGACGGTCGCTAACACCAGAAGTATCCAAAGTACCGCGGACGGTGTGATAACGCACACCCGGCAAGTCTTTAACACGACCGCCACGAATCAACACAACACTGTGCTCTTGCAAGTTGTGACCTTCACCACCAATGTAGGAAGTCACTTCAAAGCCGTTCGTTAGACGAACACGGCAAACCTTACGAAGTGCAGAGTTTGGCTTCTTCGGGGTAGTAGTGTAAACACGAGTACAAACACCACGGCGCTGAGGACATGCCTGCAATGCAGGTACGTCAGTCTTAGCAACTTTGCGCTTTCT
>JABXIR010000202.1 GCA_013372965.1 Gammaproteobacteria bacterium | reverse complement strand
GAGCCCAGCAGGCGGAGCCATCGCTCCCTTCCCTTGTTTTTGTTATCTCGCCGTTGAGCAACGAACTGCTTAACCTATGGTCGCTCGTTCGAGCCCAGCAGGCGGAGCCATCGCTCCCTTCCCTTGTTTTTGTTATCTCGCCGTTGAGCAACGAACTGCTTAACCTATGGTCGCTCGTTCGAGTCCAGCAGGCGGAGCTTACGCTACCGCCCTTGTGTTTAACGATAAAAGTAGTAGCGAATGCTAGTCATCAGACTCTGAATTACCCAGACGCAAACGATCGCGGTTGAGCTCGAGCGTGCGGTCACCGATACCTTTGACTTCAGTTAATTGATCAAGAACCCGGAACGGCCCAAATTCATCGCGGTAGGCGATTATGGCTCGCGCTTTAACTAATCCAACACCCACGAGTTTAGTGGCAATCTCCTCCGCGGAGGCTGAGTTGATATCGACGATAAGAATCTCTGGGACGGCACTTGGCTGCGCATCAGGCTGTAGCGCAACGACAATCGGGCTGGAAAGGAATGCAAATACAAGAAAAAATGAAGTTAACAGATGACGCATGAATGTTCTCCTAAGTGATTATAAAAAGCCACCCGAGCTGGGTGGCTTTTACTGTGACTTAGGCTTACTTCAGGGCCAACTCAACTTCCGTATTAATTTCATCGAGAGACTCGAGAGGATCTGCTGCTTTCGTGATTGGACGGCCAACCACTAAATAGCTACTACCGTCACGAATTGCATCACCTGGAGTGACAATCCGATGCTGGTCATCTGCGCTAGCACCGATTGGTCGGATACCGGGCGTCACTAAAACGAAGTCATCACCCAATGCTTTTCGAATAATGGGGGCTTCCTGTGCTGAGCAAACAACACCATCCAGACCTGATTGCTGAGCAAGACGCGCATACGCGAGTACACGATCCTTGATATCACCGAGGATATTGAGCTCATCTAAGTCCGACTGCGCCGTGCTGGTTAGCACGGTAACACCAATCAATAACGGTCTGTGCGGGTGGTCGGCAATAATCTCAGCACTGCGACGCATCATTTCCGCGCCACCTGAAACATGTACGTTGACCATCCATACGCCCAGGTCTGCTGCTGCCTTAACTGCTTTAGCAACCGTATTTGGAATATCATGAAACTTAAGGTCGAGAAACACATCAAAACCGCGCGACGTTAAGTCTTTAACCAGCTGCGGCCCGCAGTAAGTGAAAAGCTCCTTGCCAACTTTGAGACGGCATTTTGAAGCGTCGAGCTTATCGACGAGCGCGTAGACGTCCTGTTCATTATCGTAATCGAGTGCTACGACTACACGATTGGCTGATTCCATTAACTAACCCCTGATTCATCGTTAGAAACAACTGATTCCCATTCTTTACAACTCGGGCAAACCCAGTGTAATTGCTGACCAGTAAAACCACATTGAGTACAACGGAATTTCGATTTCTTCGCAATACGAGCTTGCACGAGCTTTGCCAATTTACCGAGGGCTGGCGATAGTGTTGGGTTGGCGACACGCAAGCGATTGATATACAAATCGGCAGCGCCTAATGAGTTAGACTGCTCGATCAGATCGTCGATCAGATCATCCGCTTCGTGTGTGGAGTGCCCTTTAAGCTGAAACAATGTTTTTGCTAGCAACACACGATCGAGTAAATACTTGGATCCACCTTCGATACGAAGCTTGAGCATCTCCGCTAGGCCATTAATGTCGTGATCGAGTTCATAGAGCTCCCTAGCAAACCCTAAATAATGTGCATGTCGATGCGGATCGATTTCAAGTAGTAAGCGCACGTCTCGTTTTGCCGCGGCGAGTGCCCCACGTTTTTGATTCAGCTGAATTCTACCATACAGTACGCGCGGACAATCGCCATCGGCGCGGCGTGCTTTTTTTAACAGCTCTTCAGCAGCGTCAAATCGCTGAGATTGCATGGACTGATCAGCCTTTTCACACAACAGATGGGCCGTCACTCGCTTTAAGTTGCGATAGCGACCGTCTAAACTGATGCGTCGCGTCTTTATCGTGCGTATCACCTCAAGCGCCGCATCCCAGTCGCGCTCAACAATATGTATGTCGAGTAACTTCTCCGCTGAAGCGGTTGCATGCTCTGTTTTGTTAGCGACTTGCTCAGAGAATATCCGAGAAGCGCGGTCGTAAAGGCCAGATTGCATAAAATCGAGTGCTAGCTCGAACTTCGCTCGATTTTGCGCCGAACGCTCAATTCCAGGCCGTGCGATGAGATTTTGGTGAACGCGAATCGCTCGATCAGGCTGACCTTGCTTCCGTAATAACTGACCCAAAATGAAATGCACTTCAACGGTCGAGTCATTGATTTCGAGCGCTTCAAGAAACGCATCGATGGCTTCGTCGGGTTGCTCTTTTAAAAGGTAATTGAGTCCTTCAATATAAGAGCTTGCCTGCCCTTCTGTGTCGCTCTCGTTTCGTGCCCCACGGCCCATCACCCAGCCAATGGCAACGGCTGAAAATAAGACGGCGAGTAATAACAGCGATTGAGCGTCCATGGAGTTTATTTATGACCTGATTGTGTCGACTCAATCTTTGACAACTTACGGCGCAATCGAACTAACTCGACTTTACTATTGAGTCCTACGAGCGAGGTAACGCATATCGTAACTAAGATGCCGAATAAAAAGGCCCCTACAACGGCATGCCCCACTAGTACGTCATTAAACTGGTATAGCGCGACATCGAGTGAGATCACGTCAGGATTTAATGAAACGATCCCAATAGTAATCGCTATGATTGTGATGATAATCAGCAAAGATAATAGAAATTTTAGCTTGCTCAAAAAGCCTTTCATTAAACCACCTACCCATAAAAAAACGGTATGACTAAGCAATCATACCGCTTTTTTTGCATCTGTAACACTAAACTACTCAATCGAGTTTACGCGATCACGCATTTCTTTGCCTGGCTTGAAATGAGGTACATATTTTGCAGATAGATTAACCGTTTCACCGGTTTTCGGATTACGACCTACGCGAGGTGCGCGATAGTGAAGCGAAAAACTGCCAAAGCCACGAATTTCAATTCGGTCGCCCTCAGCGAGCATTTGAGACATGGTCTCTAGGATGGTTTTTACGGCGTGTTCGACTTCTTTGACGGGCAAGTCACCCTGTCGCTCCGCAATACGTTCGATTAATTCTGACTTTGTCATATGTACTACACTCCTATTGTTCCTAACAATGGTGCGTAGCGCGAGCAAAAAAAAAGAGCCCCGAGGGGCTCTTCTTATTTAGTCCTTGCTAGCCATTTGTGCCTTGATGAGGTCACCGATGGTTGCAGGAGCGAGTGATTCGCCACCTGAGCGACTGTGCTCTTTAATTGCAGCTTTCTCTTCGTCAACTTCTTTCGCTTTGATCGAGAGAGCAACTGAACGGTTCTTGCGGTCAAGGCTGATAATCTTAACTTCAACCGTTTCGCCTTCGCTCAGTACGTTGCGAGCATCTTCAACCTTGTCACGGCTGATTTCAGATGCCTTAAGAACACCTTCTACGTCGTCAGCAAGCTTGATCACTGCCGCTTTCGCGTCTACAGATACAACTTCACCGTTTACGATAGAGCCTTTATCGTTTGCACTAGCGTACTCGCTGAATGGATCTGATTCAAGCTGTTTAACGCCAAGTGAGATACGCTCACGCTCTGGGTCGATTGCAAGAATAACTGACTCGATCTCGTCGCCTTTCTTGAAGTTACGAACGGCGTCTTCGCCAGCTTCGTGCCAAGAGATATCCGACAAGTGAACTAGACCGTCAATGTTGCCGTCTAGACCAATGAAGATACCGAAGTCAGTGATCGACTTGATCTTACCAGAGATCTTGTCGCCTTTAGAGAAGCTAGAAGCGAATGCATCCCATGGGTTCTCTTT
>JABXIR010000097.1 GCA_013372965.1 Gammaproteobacteria bacterium | reverse complement strand
TTCTTGGCCAGTCAGCTATTCGAAGATCAATTCGACCAGTTGTCGACACTGTCTTATAGAATCGAGGGCTCGTTAGATGAGCCCGAGGTGTCGTTCCAGCGATTCTTCGCCAATGATCAAAAGATCGAGGAATAAACGCTTAGCGTAAATTCTCTCTCAACCATTTAAACAGCTTTTTAGCTTCTGAGGTGGTCTGGGGGTTGGCTTCGGTTTTCTGCGCTGCTCGTTGCGCGTTGCGAACCAGTTGACGAAGTGTTTGCCGTTCAGCATTTGGATACTCGTTGAGTAGTTGGTTAATCGCGTGATCGCCGTGCTCAATGAGGCGGGCACGCCAACTCTCCAATTGTTTTTCTACTCGAAGGTGTGCGTCAGTTCCGGGCGTGAGCAAGTCGACTGCGTTTTGGATCGCATCGGCATCTTCCTCGCGCATTAGCTTTCCAATCCGCTGGAGCATTCGTCGCTTCGCTTCGCGATGTTTTAAACGATGGTACTCGCCTACTGCCTCAAGCATGGCGTCGCTAGCTGGAATGGTTTTGAGCTGTTGTGCATTTAAGTTGGTAAGAGACTCACCCAAAGTTTGAAGTGCGTGCATTTGACGCTTTACTTCAGACTTGCTGATCCAGTCTTCGTCGTCCTCATAATACTCGGTCATAGTTTACCCGTAAAAAATCGTTGCAAGACCCAAGAAGGAGAGAAATCCTAGTACGTCAGTCGCGGTGGTTTGAAGCATGCCGCCGGCAAGCGCTGGGTCGATTCGCATGGATTTTAGCACGAGTGGAATTACCGTGCCTGCGATAGCGGCATTTAATAGGTTAAATACGAGTGCGAGCCCGATCACGATGCCGAGGGTATATTCTCCAAACCAGACATACGCTAGACCACCGACAGTGACCGCAAAGATAAAACCGTTGATTAAACCGAGTTGCAGCTCTCGGCGGAGTAGCCAACCAAGGTTGGCCTTGGTGATTTGTCCGAGTGCGATACCACGGATGACTACGGTCAGTGTTTGGTTGCCCGCAACCCCACCCATACTTGCTACGATGGGCATGAGGATGGCCAGAGCAACGACCTGTTCAATGGTCCCTTCAAACATTTTAATCACGGATGACGAAGTGAATGCGGCAATCAAGTTAACCGATAGCCAGAGTGCGCGGCGTGATATCGAGCTGCGAACCGTTGCGAAGGTATCCATCTCGTCATCGAGACCTGCCAGACCGAGCATGTTGTGGTCGGTGTCTTCACGAATCACGTCGACGACATCATCAATCGTGATTCGCCCTAGCAGTCGACCATCTTCGTCGATAACGGGGGCTGAGACTAAGTCATTTCGTTCGAATATATTCGCTACTTCACGTTCAGGGACTTCAGCAGGAATCGCGTCCACGTCAGTACTCATGACTTCGCGAACCGTCATCGTCGGGTCACTGGTTAGGATACGAGCCAGTGGTAAAACACCCACAAATTCATCTTCGGAGTTCACTACGAACAAACTGTCGGTGGTGTTGGGTAATTCATCATGGCGACGCAGGTAACGTAACACCACGTCGAGCGTGAAGCGCGGACGAACCGTAATGGTGTCGGTGTTCATGAGACCACCGGCGGTATCTTCGTCGTAGCTTAGAACACGCTCAACTCGCTGACGGTCTTGCCACGACATGTGTTGCAGAACTTCTGCAATGACCTGTTCGGGAAGCTGCTGGAGAATATCGGCGATGTCGTCAGCATCTAGGCCCTCGGTCGCTGCGGCAACCTCGTTGGATTCCATTCGCGATAGGAATTGCGATTGGATTTCGTCGGGTAACTCGGACAAAACCTCGGGTTGGTCGTCGGCAGATACGGAGTCCCATAGTACGCGTCGAGCGGGCGGTGGTGAGCTCTCAATGAGGCGAGCTTGATCGACGGGTGTCAATACTTGCAGCAACCCACGGACGCGGATTTCAGAACCACTGGCAATAGCGTCGTTAATTGCGTTAATGTCGGGTTCGAGTCGAAGGTCATCACTTCTCATGAGTATTACTCTCCTTCGCCGAAATAGTCGTTTATTAGCGCTTCAATGCTGTCGATGGCATCTTGCTCGTCGTCGCCACTACAGCGAACCGTAATGACAGAGCCCTGAGCGGCCGCTAGCATCATGACTGCCATGATGCTCTTTGCATCGATGACTCGCCCGGTGAATTCAATTTCGATACGACAGGCAAAGCGCGCCGCCAATTGAGCCATTGCGCCTGCGGCACGTGCATGCAAACCGAGTTTATTAATGATCTTGAGTTGTTTTTCGACCATGATCTGCAAGGCATCCATAATTTAGCGTTATGGTTGACAAGTCTATCAGGTTTCGAGGGCTGACCAAATAAATTGTTAGCGTTTCGGCCAGCGATTGCGTTCGCGGTGACGCACGATGATGTCGGGATACAGGCTACTGAGCTCTCGAGCGACCGCCTCTGCTAGGAACACCGAGCGGTGTTTCCCGCCAGTACAGCCAATTGATATGGTGAAGTAACTTCGGTTTTCTCCCTCGAAGCGAGGTATCCAGCGTTTACTAATGGCGAGGATGTCATTGCGCATTTCATCGACGAGCGATTCTTTCGACAAGAAGTCAATAATGGGTTGATCGATGCCGGTAAAATCGCGCAATCGGACGTCCCAATGAGGATTCGGTAGGCATCTTACATCGAATACGAAATCAGAGTCGTTTGGTACTCCGTGCTTAAAGCCAAACGACTGGACCGTTAGGCACAACGATGACCCTAGATGGTCGATTAACTTGTCTTTGATAATGGCGCGCAACTCATGAACGGTTGTGTGCGAGGTGTCAATTCGCAAGTCCGCCATGTGAGCAATCGTGTCGAGCTGCTCTGATTCGCTTATGATGGCCTCTCGGAGCGCCGTAGAATCTCCGCTGAGAGGATGCTTACGTCGTGTTTCAGAGAATCGCTCGATGAGCGTGTCCGTCTCGCAGTCGAGAAAAATAACACGAGGCTCAATATCAAGATCTTGCATCACGGCCACGATCTTTGAAAACTGCTGAAGTTCGTGAGGCGCATTGCGAACATCGATTCCAATCGCAATACCAGCAAAGTTGGGCGAAGATTCTAGGTTGCTAAGAATTTTTTCCACGGCGTCAGGGATGAGCGTGACCGGGAGATTGTCGAGGGAGTAAAAACCGCTATCTTCTAACGTGTTAAGCGCATAACTCTTACCAGAGCCCGAACGCCCAGAGATAATGTAGAGCGGAGTATCCATACTGTTGTTTAATTCCTTTCAATTAATTTACGAAGCTGTCGTACAAGTCCGTGTACGTACCTTTTGATCGGAGTGCTTCTCTAAAATCGTCTCGGCTGAGCTCGGTCGCAATGGTTTGTAAAGCCTCTAAATGTCCCTCCGAACAATCTTCTGGAACGACTAGAGCAAATATAATATCGACGGGAATTTGGTCGGGCGCTTCGAAATCGACGGCGGCCTCTAAAGTCAGTAGCGCACCGGAGATGCTCTCCAGTCCTTCGATTCGGCAGTGTGGAATAGCGACTCCATGACCAACGCCAGTAGATCCGAGTTTTTCTCGCTCGAATAATCCTTTAAAAATCGTCGTTTCGGGAAGGGAAAGGTCGTCCGCTAAAATGCGGGCGACGCTTTCTAGAGTTCGTTTTTTACTTGTGCAACTTGCATGTGCTACTGTGCGACTTTTAGTCAGTAGTTCGTTTCGTTGCATTCGTCGTCTAGGGGCCGCTAAGCTTGGCGTCGAGCCGCGATGCCCTTCTCCTTGTGTTTTAAGATTTGTCGGTCGAGTTTGTCGACCATGTGATCGATGGCGACGTAAAGATTTTCATCAACGCTTTCCGCGTGAATCTCTTCGCCGAGAACATGTAGGGTAGCTTCAGCTTTTTGAGTATTTTTTTCAACCGAAAATGTGACATGAATGTTATTTATTCGATCGAAGTGTCGTTCGAGTTTTTCTAGCTTATTGTGGGTGTACTCGCGCATGGCGTCAGTAATGGTGGTGTGAAGACCTGCGATGTTGACTTGCATAGCGTTCCCTCTTGTTGCTGGAGTTGGTCTGACCGATGGATACGGTCAGGACTAAGACTCACACGAATTATGGTCATTTAACTTGCAACTGAAACTCAGTCATCGTGTGCGTCGAAATTGTTACCTCTCTGTAATATTAGACGCCTTAAAAAAGAAAAGTTCATTATTTAAGGCGTTTTCTTTGGCTAGATGAAGGAATGCCGAGTGCTTCTCGATACTTAGCGACGGTGCGTCTCGCGACATCAACTCCTTCGTCGGCTAACAGCTTCACTAACTTGGCGTCACTGAGCGGTTTTTGCGGCGGTTCCTTGTCTACCAACTGCTTTATTATGGCCTTAATGGCAGTCGATGAGGTATCGCCATTTTCCGAACTGACGTGCGACGAGAAAAAGTACTTTAATTCAAAGATGCCCTGCGGCGTCATCATGTACTTTCCAGTGGTCGCCCTTGAGATGGTCGACTCGTGTAAATCGAGCGCCTTCGCAACATCCGCGAGAATCATAGGTCGCATAAACTGAGGGCCGTTCTCAAAAAAATCGGCTTGCTTGATCACAATAGTATTGGCGACGTTGAACAGGGTGTCGAAGCGATTTTCAATGCTTTTGATGAACCACTGTGCATCCTGCAGGTTCTGCCTTAGGTATTTATTTTGATCGGTGTTAACGCCTCGCTCTACGAGGTTGGCATATTCGCGATTGATGGTTAACTTCGGCGCTACCTCAGGATTGATTTGCACGTTCCAGCCTTCTTCAGCCTGAGTGACGATCACCTCGGGAGTGACGTATTCAATCAGTGCGTTGTTGTATTGAAGGCCTGGGTGTGGGTCGAGTGTTTGAATAAGCCGTATCACCGAGTTCAGCGTCTCATCGTCGCAACGCAGTCGCTTCTTTAACTTATTGAACTCATGACCCACAAGTAACGGCATCATGTACTCGACGAGCTGAAGTGCAAGTGGCTTCAGTTCATTATCGGGCGACGCACGTAATTGCAACAGCAGACATTCTTTAAGGTCGGTTGCGGCGATTCCGGCGGGCTCAAGTTGTTGAATACGGTGCAGCACAGCAACAAACTCGTCGAGCTCCACGTCGTCTTCGAGAGACTCATTGTCGTTGATCGCAGCGATCAGGTTTTCCGGCAAGTCGGCTAGCCAACCGTTTAAGTCGAGTGAGTCAACGATGTAGTCGGCGATCATTCGATCCGTCTCACTAAAACCGCATAAGTCGAGCTGTTCGCTGAGATGGCTTTGAAGCGATGTATCGGCCGTTTGATTCAATAGTGGATCGAAGTCACTCGATGATGACGATGTGGCAGTGGCATTCGAGTAATGGTCATCCCAGCCCGAGTCGACGGAGAGTTGCTCGGGAATGTCTTTCTCCCACTGCTCTTGTGTCTCACCGCTCGACGTCTCTTCGGGTGCACTGAAATCCGTAAGGTCTGAGGACGGCTCGTTGCTATAATCGGATTCGAACTCGAGCATTGGGTTCGAATCAACGTGCGCTTGAATTTCGTTGCTTAACTCAATTGACGTGCACTGAAGAACCTTGAGAGCCATCCGCAATTGCGGCGTCATGGTCGTCTTCAGGCTGGTCGTTAGCTGCAAGCTTTGTTTCATAAATACTTCACCGCCCGCATATTGGATTTACTTCAGTACTGGAAGTTATCGCCCAAATACAGGTCTTTCACACGTTGGTTGCTGAGCACAGTCTCTGCATCGCCATGGGCAATGATGTGGCCTTCGCCAACAATATAGGCTCTTTCGCAAATGTCGAGAGTTTCTCGCACGTTATGATCCGTGATGAGAACACCGATACCTTTTGATTGGACATGTTCTATGATGGACTTGATCTCATTCACGGAAATTGGATCAACGCCAGCAAACGGCTCATCTAGCAGTATGAATTTTGGCTCGACGGCGAGCGCCCTCGCAATTTCAACTCGGCGACGCTCTCCGCCACTTAAAGCCATGCCTTGAGCATCTCGAATGTGGGTAATGCTAAACTCTTCGAGCAACTGGTCTACTCGCTGGCGTCTTTGAGTTGGGGTGAGATCTTTTCGGTTTTCGAGGATGGCCAAAATGTTTTGCGACACCGTCAGTTTTCTAAAGATCGACGCTTCTTGTGGCAGATAGCCGATGCCGGCTTTCGCTCTGCCATCCATAGGCAGTTGTGTTATGTCGCGGTCGTCAATTGTAACGGCGCCTTTATCGGCAGCAACGAGCCCTACGATCATATAGAAACACGTGGTCTTTCCGGCTCCGTTCGGGCCAAGCAATCCAACAACGTCACCCGAGTCAACATGAAGTGACACGTCGATAACGACTGGACGCTTGTTGTAAGCCTTCGCGAGATTATTGGCGGATAAACGAGCCATTATTGTTCTTCCTGCGTATTTTCTGGGACTGCAGGCGGCTGAATGACGTGTCGAACACCGCCAGTTGCCACTGCTGCGGCTTCGCTTAGGTCAAAGACAATTTGATTGGCAGTAACCTCCGAGCCCTCGTGAGCAAACCGTGCATCGCCTTCAACCGTGACTTGGTCGGCTTCAATCAGATATTCAACGCGATTGCCCTGAGCTTCGAGTTGTCCGCGCTCAAGTTCAGGGGTGTCAGTTAGCGATGCTGGCGCGCCGAGTGCGACTATTTTAACGGCAACTCGGTCAACGAAGGTCACGTCAATCCGGTCGGCTTGAATAAGCAAACTTCCCTGAGAGATGCGTGCATTACCCACGTATGACATAACGCCACGCGCAACATCCTGAGTATAATCTTCAGAGAAAATGTCGATCGGTAGCGACCGATCTTCTGGCAACGCTTGTGAGGTCGTTGCGGCGAGACATAACGCACCTGCAATGACTGTATTAAGGATTCGTTTCATATTTCGTTACTACGTTACCGTTAAGTTCAAAGTATTCGCGGTCAAGCCAAAATTTCATACCATCGCCTCGCGTCGAGACGGTTTCAGAATCAACGACCACAGGATAAATAGCCTCAGCAAACTGTCGATTAGGATAATAATCTATGCGTGCGGTTTCAATCGTGCGATTACCGTCCGTGGAGTTTTGTTCCATGGTGACGCCTTGATTTAATCGAACGAGCTCCTCGTCACGGTATATGGCGGCGCGCCCTGCACGAATAACCCAAGGTGCTGTTGGACGATTCTCGTGTACCGTCAATATCGGGTCGTCTGCCACCAGTAAGCGCGTGGAATCAAAATAGCGTACGTTGGGAGACGACAGACGCCAGTCGAGGCTTCCACTCTCTTCCGAGAAGTTGTCGACGCTTGCTTGCGTGATGAACACCGAGGGCGGAACCGTCGAAATGTCGCGGAGACTGGCTTCAGGTTCGCGAAGTGATGACAGCACCAAGTAGGCGATCGCCATAATGACTAGAAATACTGCAATAAGACGCCAGTCTCGTTGACTCACAGCCATCTCTCCAGCAACGCGTCATACTTGTCCTGAGCTTTCAGTATCAGATCGGCGACCTCTCGAAAGGCACCTTCGCCACCTCGGCGTTCGGTAATATAGTCGGCATGGTCTTTTACTGCGGCGTCGGCGTTGGCCACCGCAACACCAAGACCAACGCGACGAATGCAAGCCAAATCGGGCCAGTCATCGCCCACGTAGGCCACTTCCTCTGGAATCAGCCCTCGCTCGCCGAGCATTGGCTCAAGCGCGACCCACTTGTCTTCGCGGCCTTGTATGACCGTCGTAATGCCTAAATCAGACGCTCGTTTAAGAACCATGTCGCTGGTGCGGCCGGTAATGATGGCGACTTCGATGCCGCAGCTCTGAAGCATTTTAATGCCTTGACCGTCGAGGGTGTTGAAGCTCTTGAAGTGCTCTCCTTCGGAGGTAAACATCAATTGCCCGTTGGTTAAAACACCGTCGACATCGGTGACTACAAATTTGATTTTTTTAGCATGTGTCATTAACAGTCTCCTAGGCAACACCAGCACGCAAAATGGCATGCAAATGAACGACGCCGATCGGCTGTTGGCCTGTTGCGACCACAAGTGATGTGATGCTCCAGTTTTCCATCATCGCTAACGCCTCCGCGGCCAAAATCTGAGAATCAACGGTTTTGGTGGTAGCCGTCATAACGTCTTCAATGGCAATTGGCATCACTCGATCGTACTTATCCATCGCGCGTCGAAGGTCACCGTCGGTGAATACGCCAATCAGGTCTCCTTCTTTATTGACCACAACGGTCATTCCGAGGCCTTTTTCTGTCATGATGAATAGCGCGTCTTTAACGGTCATTCCCTCGGTGACCACCGGAAGGTCTGTGCCGCTTTGCATGACGTCTTCGACTTTCAATAGCAATTTGCGACCGAGTGCGCCGCCTGGATGAGAAAAGGCAAAATCCTCTGCGGAAAAGCCTTTGTGTTCGAGGAGTGCAATGGCGAGCGCATCGCCCATGACGAGCTGAGTGGTTGTGCTCGACGTTGGTGCAAGATTCAGAGGGCAGGCCTCTTCTGACACGTAGGTGTTCAGGTTGGCATCTGCCGCCTTCGAAAGCGTGCTGTCTGGATTGCCAGTGATGCTAATGAGCTTAATGCCGAGTCGCTTGATCAGAGGAAGCAACGACACAATTTCTGCGGTGGTTCCCGAATTCGACAGTGCAAGAACAACGTCGTCTTTGGTAATCATGCCTAGGTCGCCATGGCTTGCTTCTGCCGGGTGAACAAAGAACGAAGGCGTACCTGTACTCGCTAAGGTCGCGGCAATTTTGTTGCCGACGTGACCAGACTTACCCATTCCCGTAACAATCACGCGGCCCTTCGCACTCATGATCAGCTCACAGGCTTGAGTGAAGTTTTGATCAATCTGTCGAGTGAGCTCAGCGACTGCTTTAGATTCAAGCTCGATAGTTCGTGTAGCCGACGCTATGAAATCGTTAGGCATGTTTAAACGGTCTCTAAATTAGTAAGAAATAATAGCCAATATAACAGCTAAGTGCGGTAATTCCGAAACTTCTGCCGACACGCTTTCGCTGACCTTTCAAGGCAACGGCGCACCAGGCAACTAATCCGAGTGTCAGAGCAGCCATCAACATCAGGTCGCGGCTGAGTGCAGAAGGCTCAATCGCGAGCGGCGCAATGAGCCCTGGAACGCTGACGACCGCAAGCAGGTTGAAAATATTGGAGCCGATAACATTGCCGAGCGCGATGTCGTGGTGTCCTTTGAGTGCGCTTGCAATCGAGGCGGCCAGTTCTGGTAAGCTCGTGCCGACGGCGACGATCGTCAAGCCAATGATCAACTCGCTAATCCCGAACGATCTCGCGACGCCTTGTGCCCCCCAGACTAATACTTGGGCGCTCGCAACGAGCACGATGAGCGATACAATAAACCATGCAACCGCCTTTGCAGTCGATGTTTGCTCGATATCACCATCGTCTTGCACACCGTTGGTGCGGCTAACGAGCCAGAGAAAAACAGGTATTAGTACGAGGAGAATTACACCATCTAAACGGCTAAGCTCAAGGTCGTAGAGCAGGAAGATGGTAAGGACCGTCACCGCGATTAAAAACGGTGCTTCCATATTAAAGATCCGTTTTGCAATGGGGATGGGCGCGATCAGCGCGGTCACTGCGAGAACGAGCCCAATGTTGGCGATGTTCGAGCCGACTGCGTTACCGATGGCCAAGGAGCCAGAACCACTGAGTGAGGCGCTAATGGCGACCAAGATTTCGGGTGCGGAGGTTCCAATGGAAACAATCGTGAGTCCGATCATCATGGCGGACATGCCAAAGTTAAATGCGAGTGAGGCAGCTCCAGCGACAAAGCGATCGGCTGACCAGACGAGCCCAATTAAACCACCAATAATGGCGAGCGATTCGAATAAAATTTCTGACGACATAGTTTAGGCACTAGTTGCATTACTTTAGGGGTTGCAATTCTACCTGTGCCCCCCAATATTGTCAGCAACGTGTTTCCACTAGTTAACATCGATGTCGATAAGCGTCATCGGATTACAATATTTACGAGGTAACGAGGAGTGATCATGAAGTTACTCACACAATTAAAGGTGGCCGCGGTTATGACGGCACTGACTATTTCATCGGTTTTTGCAGATGCCATGACGGCTGACGAAACCGTTAATACCATGACCAATGACGTTATTGAAATTGTGATGGAGGCCAAGGGTGAAGAAGACGGCTTGTCCGTATTTATGCCCCGCCTTGACGAATTAATGAAGCGTTATGCCGACTTCGATTGGATCGCACGTAATATTATGGGTCGTCATCGAGCCAATGCGACCCCTGAGCAAGTCGAAGCATTTGGTGAACGGTTTCGTAGCGTGATGATTAACACGTACGCCAAGAGCTTTTTGGCATACAATGGTGAGCAAGTGGTCACTTTGCCAGTTGATGAGCGGTACGCTGGAGAGCGACGCGTTCCTGTCCGTCAAACGGTCGAAGGCATCGCAGGTGGACTTGACGTTTTGTATACGATGGGACAAAAGTCCTCAGGCGACTGGGTGATGCTGAATATCCGAGTTAACGGTGTTAACTTGGGTCAAACTTATAACCAGCAGTTCGATCGTATGATGACCGAATACGGTTCGATTGATGAAGTGATCGAGCGTTGGGGGCAATAAGCTCCATTCAAATTCAGAGAGTATTATGGAAGTAGAACAGGTTTTAGAAATTGTAGAAGGTGCTTTTCCGGGCGCTGACGTAGCGGTCGATAAAGATGGCAGTCATTACTTGGTCCGAGTTATTAGCGAGCAATTCGAAGGCGTTAGCCCTGTCAAAAAACAACAGGCGGTCTATGCTTGCTTGAGTGAGCAAATCTCGTCGGGCGCAATTCATGCCCTTCACATTCAGGCAATGACACCGTCCCAATGGGCGGCGAAGCAGAGTTAAGTAATGGAAAAGTTTTTAGTCTCAGGCAACGCAACAATAAGCGGAACAGTCACTGTATCTGGTGCAAAAAACGCGGCACTACCGATTATGGCGGCGGCTCTCTTAGCGTCCTCTGGGCGTGTTGAACTTTCCAACGTGCCAGACCTCAATGATATCAAAACGATCTCAAAGCTGATGGAGTCACTCGGGGCAACGGTGACTCGCGGCGAAGGCACTGCGACGATTGATTCAACCAATATCGACGAGCCCACCGCACCCTATGAGCTTGTGAAAACTATGAGAGCGTCGGTGTTGGTGCTCGGCCCATTATTGGCTCGCTTAGGTGAGGCTAAAGTCTCTTTTCCTGGCGGTTGTGCCATTGGTAGTCGACCCGTTGATTTGCATTTAAAAGGCTTAGAGGCCATGGGTGCTCAAATCGAAATCGAGGACGGCTATATTGTGGCCAAGGCTCCCGCTGGTGGTCTCAAAGGCGCAGAGGTTCATTTTGACGTCGTCTCCGTCGGAGCAACCGAAAACGTACTAATGGCTGCAGCGCTGGCGCGAGGTACAACCGTGCTTCGTAACTCTGCTCGAGAGCCAGAAGTTGTCGATCTTTGTCACTTTTTAAATGCCATGGGCGCTGATATCTCTGGTATCGGTACCGACACGTTAACCATTAACGGTGTCGCTGCGTTAACGGGCTGCGATTATCGAGTGGTGGCTGATCGTATTGAAGCCGGAACCTTTCTGGTGGCCGCTGCGGCTACTCGTGGATCGGTGACGCTTTTAAATGCGGCTCCCGATACTATGGCGGTGGTGTTACACAAGTTACGTGAAGCCGGCGCAGACATCCGCATTGATGAAACGACGATTCACCTCGATATGCACGGCAAACGCCCCAAAGCGGTCGATATTCATACCGCGCCACATCCTGAGTTTCCTACCGATATGCAGTCGCAGTTCCTCGCAATGAATTCGGTTTCCGAGGGCTCTGCTACCGTGGTCGAAACCATCTTCGAAAACCGTTTAGTGGCGGCTCAAGAGATGAATCGTATGGGGGCTGATATCCACCTCGAAGGCAATCGCGCTCAAGTAAGAGGTGTCGAGTCACTCAAAGCGGCTCCCGTTATGGCCACCGATCTTCGAGCCTCGGCGAGTCTTGTCATTGCAGGCCTTGTTGCAGAGGGCGAAACGCTCATCGATCGTATCTATCATATTGATAGAGGGTATGAAAAAATCGAATCGAAGTTTGCTGAACTAGGTGCAACAATCAAGCGTATCAGCTAGTCCAAATTCACTACAAAGGGGGAAGGGCGTGATAACGATTGCGCTTACGAAGGGGCGTGTCTTAAAAGAAACACTGCCCCTACTGGAACGAGTAGGCATTACATCACTCGAAGATCTCAACTCATCGCGCAAGCTCGTTTTTGAGACCAACCATCCCCATATACGACTCCTGCTCCTGCGTGGCGTCGATGTGCCTACGTATGTCCAATTCGGCAGTGCCGATGTAGGTATTGTTGGCAAAGACCTTTTGTTAGAAACCGAATGCACTGAATTCTACGAGCCTCTCGATCTAGGGATTGCTCCTTGCAAATTGATGACCGCGGGGCTCAAGGGTATCAGTGCTCCAAGTGGTCGAATCAAAGTGGCGACCAAATACGTCAATTCAGCGGCACGCTTTTACGCGTCAAAAGGTCGTCAGGTCGATATCATCAAACTATACGGCGCCATGGAGTTAGCTCCGGTTCTCGACTTAGCCGATGAAATTGTCGATATCGTAGATACTGGCAACACTCTCAAGGCCAATGGTCTTGAACCTCGCGAGTTCATTGGTGAGATTAGCTCTCGGTTAATTGTCAATCGCGCCTCGTTTAAATCCAAACACGAGCAAATTGAGCGTTTGCTGACCGCGTTTCGAAACGAGTGTGATCAGTCTGGGAGTGCTTTATGACTAAAGTACTTTCAATCAACACACGTGATGCCAATTTCGACGAGCAATTCGAGCAGCGGGTGGCGTTTGAGTCTAATCACGAAACCGATGTGGCGATACAGGTCGCAGAAATTCTCGGAAAGGTTCGTCGTGAAGGCGACGCGGCATTAATCGAGTTGTCGAATCGTTTCGATCAATTGAACGTCACCACATCAGGTGAACTTGAGATGAGTTTAGAGCGATGTCGCCAAGCGCTCGAGTCCCTCCCTTCAGAAACGAGAACCGCACTCGAGACGGCCGCCGACCGTATCGAAACCTACCATCGTCATCAGCGTGCTGAGCACTGGCAAATCGAGGATAGCCACGGTAATCGCTTGGGGCAGCGAGTGACCCCGATAGAGCGCGTTGGCATTTACGTTCCAGGTGGCAAGGCATCTTACCCAAGCTCCGTGTTGATGAACGCGATTCCGGCGAAAGTCGCCGGCGTTAAAGAAATCATCATGGTGTCGCCGACCCCAAGAGGCGAAATCAACGAACTCGTATTAGCGGCGGCCGCGCTGGTGGGTGTTTCGCGAGTATTCTGTATTGGTGGCGCTCATGCGGTCGGCGCATTAACGTTTGGCACAGAAACGGTTCCTAAGGTCGATAAAATTGTTGGCCCAGGTAACAAATTTGTAGCAGAGGCTAAGCGTCAGGTCTTCGGTCGAGTCGGATTAGATATGGTTGCCGGCCCTTCGGAAGTTTTGATTATTGCCGATGACACGGCGAATCCCGAGTGGGTCGCGATGGATTTATTTGCTCAAGCGGAACACGATGAAGATGCGCAATCGATCCTGATTTCGAATAGTGCATCGTTTATCGGTTCAGTGCAGCAGGCGATTTTTGATCTAATCGACGACATGCCGAGGAAGCCAATAATCGAGGCCTCGCTCAGTTCGCGAGGACTGTTCATTGAGGCGACCAGTTTAGATGAGGCCATCGAACTGGCCAACCGAATCGCTCCGGAGCACCTCGAATTGGCATTTGATCATGCGAGTGATTACGTCGATCGGGTTCATCATGCCGGCGCTATCTTTGTCGGTCATTATACGCCAGAGAGTTTCGGTGATTATTGCGCTGGCCCTAACCACGTTCTGCCCACGTCCGGCACGGCGCGTTTTTCGTCGCCGCTGGGTGTTTATGACTTTCAAAAGAGAACCTCGGTCATCGAGTGTACGCAATCCGGTGCCCAGCCGCTCGCGCGCATCGCCTCACATCTGGCCGATTGCGAATCGCTGATTGCGCATGGCGTTTCAGCACGCAATCGCGAGGTGTCCAATGACTAAGCCCGAAACGGTTATTCGCGAAGACATTCGATCGCTGCGCGCGTATCACGTAGCTCCAGCTGATGGTTTACTTAAGCTGGACGCGATGGAGAGCCCGTATGCGATGCCTGAGCAGCTGACAGACCAATGGCTGAGAGCACTGCGCGACACAGCGCTCAATCGTTACCCAGATGCTTCAATGGCGGAATGCAGTTCGCGATTGGCGAAACAGCTTAACTTATCCGATCAGTACGATGTGCTGTGGGGCAATGGCTCAGACGAACTGATCCAGATTCTAATTCAATCGATCGCGTCCAACGATGCTGTGGTGATGTCGCCGACACCGTCTTTTGTCATGTATCAAGTGGTGTCTCTGTGGAACCGTGTTCAGCACGTGGGCATCGATTTGGATGAGAATTTTGACATCGATATTCCCGCATGGCGTGACGCAATTGCCACGCACCAACCCGCCATTATCTTTTTGGCGCAGCCCAACAATCCCACTGGCAATTTGTTCAGCGAAACGGCAGTCGAGCAAATTATCGAAATGGCGCCGGGGTTAGTGGTACTCGACGAAGCGTATTTAGCCTACAGCTCGCGCGACCATCAATCGTACCTTGATCGTTATAAGAACGTGGTTGTGATGAGAACGCTCTCGAAAGAGGGCTTTGCAGGGATTCGTCTTGGGTATTTGATCGCTCACTCGAGTTGGGTAACTGAGTTCAATAAGTTGCGCATGCCTTACAACGTCAACTCACTGACGCAGACCACGGCCGCGTTGGTTCTGAATCATTTGTCGGAGATATCTGAGCGAGCTGAGTTAATTGTTGAAGAACGCGGTCGACTAACTAAACAACTGTCTCAGTTGGGTTTGATCACGTACCCGTCCGAGGCCAATTTTATTGTCGCTAAGTCGGCGTATTTAGGGGCAGACGTGGTTGAAGCAATGAAGACGCGCGGGGTCTTAATTAAAAGCTTGTGTGGGTCGCACCCGCTGTTGACACATTGTGTGCGTATTACCGTGTCGTCAAAGGACGACAATGACATCATGCTCGAAGCGCTTGAAGCATCTCTTGATGCGCTAAAGCAAAACTAACTTTTCCAGCGATAGCCGCGCGAGTAGACCGTTTCAATTCGATCAAAGTCAGCATCGATGGATTTGAAATGGTCTCTAATCCGTTTGATGTAGGTGGTAATCGTATTGTCGTCGACATGAGTTTGCGCCGCTTTCATCAGCTGATCTTTAGACTTCACGTGACCCGGGTATTGCGTTAATGCATCGACCATCCAGATTTCGGTGACGTGTAGCGGCACATCCTCGCCTTTCCAGAGTACCTTGAACTCGTCGAGATTAATGCGTAGGTCGCCTACTTCGCGAATCGTTTGTTCCGTTGGTGCGGTTTTAATGGCTTTTGAAAACTTCAGTAGTGATGTGACGCGGGCGATTAAATGGCTTAGCGAAATGTCCTTTGAAACATAGTCGTTGGCGCCCATGCGAAACCCCGATATGGTGTCGATGTCGTCGCTACGATGCGTCAGCATAATAATGGGTAGTAACGGCTGACGCTGTCGAAGCCACTTGAGCAACTCAAAACCGCCGTCGGCTTCGTTTTTGAGGCCGACGTCTATGATGGCGAGATCGGGTACGATGTGAGTTAAGCCATCGGTTGCACTCGGCAAGTCATCAAAATGACTGACCTTAAAGTGATTTCGTTCGAGCAGTTCGATGTAATTTGCAGCGAGTGCTCGCTCATCTTCTACAATAACGATATGATTTTGAGACATGGTCTAACGTATCCGTTTCAGCGTGATTTCACTATAGGATGATTCAATTGTGATTAGCAAACTAAAGACGACGTACTCTGTAATTTTTCGGCTCGTTGCTCTGGCTTGGGCGGTTGCGCTATTAGCCAGAGACAATGATCCGAACAGCTTACTATTTTGGGTTGCTGTCGTAATCGCGTTAATTCCCGAGCTTCAGTTCGCTTATGCACGAACTTTCAAGCGACGCCCATTCGAATTCGAACGCGCTCCGGGATCGATGTTGCTATTTGCGGTGCTGTTTATCGCCTTGCTATTACTCACGGATGAATCGTATAAGTTTGTGGTACCAAGTATCTTTATTGTGCTTGGTTTTGTGCTGCATATCCAGTGGGCGCAGCTGGCCTCTTTCGACTCACCCATCGACAAGACAGTCGCGATTCCTGAGCCTCTAAAAGCCTTCGATCTCATCCATGTTTGCGCGGGTCCCGGCAACCCCTACGATTGGCCGCTGTTTCATTTCTTGCGCAAGAGTAAGCGCAACAGTGCACTCGTGTGCACGCATGCGGGCGAGTGGCGGAATGAATGGATTTTCGATGGCGACGAAGAACGTGAGTTTGTCAGCCAAGTCGGCTTGTTATCCGATCCACCCGGTGGTCACGGTGTGATCGTTTTAAAAGACGGTGAGATATTCGAGGTGTTTCGTTCACCAAATCGACGTGCTCGAGTCCCGCTAGTAAAAATCAAAAACAGTCTCGAAAGCCGAGGATGAAGTAGCTATAATCGCGACAGTCATGCACTTTAAGAAATCTATACGGAGAGAAGTTTTATGTACCAATTAGTATTGGTTCGTCACGGCCAAAGCACCTGGAATAAAGAAAATCGGTTTACCGGTTGGAAAGACGTCCCGCTGTCAGAGCGAGGCCAGGAAGAGGCAAGTCGTGCCGGTCAGTTGCTTCTCGACAAAGGTATCGAAGTGGATGTGGCGTACACCTCTGTTCTCCGCCGTGCAGTAACGACGCTTTGGCGTATGCTTGATGCGATGGACCGTGTTTGGATTCCGGTGAATCGCAGCTATCGCCTGAATGAGCGTCACTACGGTGGTCTTCAGGGGCTGAATAAATCCGAGACGGCAGCAAAGCATGGTGAAGAGCAGGTACTCGTTTGGCGTCGTTCGTTCGATACACCACCGCCTCCAATGCCGCTCGACGATCCAGAAAGCCCAAGAAACGACGAGCGCTACAAGCATTTAGATGAGCGTGCGTTGCCGCAGTCCGAAAGCCTCAAGTGCACGATTGATCGCGTTCTACCTTACTGGCATGACGAAATCGCGCCTGCGCTAAAAGCGGGGAAAAAGCCGATCATCGCAGCTCACGGCAACAGTCTGAGAGCGCTTGTGAAATATCTTGAAAAATACAGCGACGAAGAAATCATGGGCATCAACATACCAACCGGTATGCCGCTGGTGTACCAACTCGATGAAAACTTCAACGTGATTAGCCGCGAATACGTGGGCGACGCAGAAGAAGTCGCCAAGATGATGGCTGAAGTCGCTAATCAGGGCAAAGCCGGTTAACGAAAGCGTTATCTAAGTTGTAGAAAGGGCCTTAGGGCCCTTTTTTAGTTGATGTTGAGGGTTTTGGCCCGCTTGGTTACTCGGTTGAGTCGTTGAAGCAACAGAATGCCTGCGACACTTAAGCCTGCCACGAAACCCATCCAAAAGCCTTCGGCGCCCCAGTCGGTGCCCGTAATTGCGCCGATACTGAGCGACCAGCTCACGAAAAATCCTGCACACCAATAGCTAAAAATTTGCATTAACATCGGCACGCGAGTGTCTTTATAGCCTCTGAGCGCCCCTGCGCAGATTACCTGTATGGAATCGATAAACTGGAAAAGCGCGCTATAAATCAGCAGAGTGCTCGCGATTCGTATGACTTCGACATCGGACGTGTACCACGTTGTGATGGTGTCTTTAAACAGCAGCGTTGCAACGGCAGTGACCACCGCAGTCGCGGCCGCGAGTTTGACCGTTAGGAAGGAAGAATACCGCGCATGATGATAGTTGCCCTCGCCAATCAAATGAGCTGCCCGAATACCAATGGCCATACTAGTACCGAGCGGTATCATGAAGATAATGCTCGCCACGTTCATCGCGATCTGGTGCGCCGCGACGGTATCTGCGCCATAAGGGACGAGCATCACCGCAACCATGGCGAAGAAGCTAACCTCCGCAGTTGTCCCAATGCTCGAAGGTAAGCCAACCTTTATGATGTCTTTTTGACGTTGTAAATTTGGGCGGCAGATCTCGGCTTCTTTGATCACCTTTTGATATCGGCGGCTTTTGGCAACGTGCCTCAGTAGCGCGATAGCAGTGAGCCAGTAGATTGTTGCGGTTGCCCATCCGCAGCCAACACCGCCAAACCCCTCCCAGTCGCCAAAGCCAAAGACGAACACATAATCGAGAACAATATTGACGACGAACGCGACCAAATTAATGAGCATCGGCGTGCGTGTGTTGCCGTGTGCTTCGCACAGGCAGCGACCCAGAATAGATAGCGCAAGTCCGGGGACCCCGAAGACAATTGCAGCCAAATATCCGCTCGATATCTCGGTGACGGAACTGGCTTCGCCGAGCAGTGAGACGTAGGGAATGCCGACGAGGAGTATGGCGCAAACGATGGCCGATAGCCCAAGTGTTAGCCAAACGCCTTGTTCAAAGACTCTTGCAATCTCTAGGTGGTTTTTGCCGCCGTACCCTTGAGCGAAAAACGGGGCGACACCCGAAATGATGCCGATGAGTAATACGAGTAATGGAAACCAGAGACCGGTTGCTACAGCAACGCCCGCAAGGTCGTTGGTGCCATACCAGCCGGCCATGATCGTATCGGTGGTGGACATGCCGACAATGGCGACCTGAGAGATAATGAGCGGAATCCCTAGGCCATACACCTTGCGCGCTTCCAAGCGCGCCTTCATCGATAGCATAATACGGTGACGCGCCGGTTAAAACGGACTGACGGCGCCGAGTAGCTCTTCAATTACCCAAAGACGATCTTGGCCAAATAGCATTTCACCGTTAGCAAACATGGTAGGAAGGCCGAATAATCCGCGTTGGATTGCCTCGTCCGTTTTAGTGCGAAGCGCCTCGATGTTGGCTTCGTCGTCGCCAGCATCATAGAGGGCCGCGTCTAGGTGTGCATCGGTTAACACTTGTTTGCATACGCTGTCGTCGCTGAGGTCTTTTCCATCGCACCACATGGCAACGAAGAATGCCTCGGTATACTCGTGCAAAACACCGGCATCTTGAGCAGCCATTGCGCCGCGCATGATCTTTCGGGTGTCGATTGGAAATTTCGGGTTGAGTGTGAAATTAACGCGGTAGCGATTTGCGTAGCGGTCGATGTCTTTTCTTAAGTACTTTGCCTTCGGTGCGATCAATGCGGGAGCCGAGTTTCCCGTGGCTTTGAAAATACTCGCGATCGAGACTGGACGTAACACAAGCTCCGCTTTGTGTTGATCGCACAGTTCGTTTAAACGATGCCAAGCAAGGTAGCTGAATGGGCTTGCGATATCGTAGTAAAACTCAATTTGTTGCGTCATAAAATGAACCACCATTGTGCCACGAGTGACTTTATTATCCTTTAATATCTATTGTAACGCCTTACATCTATTCTGTCGCTCGAAAAGCACTTAAAGCGACTATGCTCAAAGGGCAGCAACACTGAATAGGATAGACCAATGAACCGGCTTATTCGGGCAATTAGTCCTCGTTGGATGAGATCGAAACTTAAAGATCGCAACCACCCTCACTTTAGACGGTCCACTCGCGCCTACCTAAAAGCGCGGCGAAAAGTTCACAATTGTTGGCTGTGTGTTTTGTCTGTGGCCATCTTGTTGCCGCTGCCAATCGTATTATGGTTAGTTGCGTTTCCGTTCTTGGGCTTTCTGAGCTTGGTGTTTCTTGACGAGACGCAGCTCTGACCATACGAGTTCTGACTGACTTCACGTTGCCCCGCGAATTCGCTAGACTGTTCGATACATTCCATTACCTAAAGAGAGTTGGGTCTTGAGTACAATTAGTCAGCTTCAGCCAACCAATGTTTGGCAATACTTTGCTCAACTATGTGAGCTACCACGTCCATCAAAGCACGAGCAGCTGGTGGTGTCTTGGATCCAGCGCTTCGCCGAAGAAAAGGGCTTCGAGTGCGAGCTCGACGAAATCGGGAACGTGATTGTTCGCAAGCCTGCGTCGGCAGGGTGTGAGGACTATCGAACGGTTATTCTGCAAAGTCACATTGACATGGTTCCTCAAAAAAATGCAGGGACCGTGCACGACTTTAAGACAGATCCAATCAAGCCATACGTCGACGGTGAATGGGTCACTGCAGACGGCACAACGCTCGGAGCCGACAACGGCATGGGTGTTGCGGCAATGATGGCGGTTCTAGATTCCTCCGATATCAAACATGGCCCGATTGAAGCTTTGTTTACAATCGATGAGGAAGCCGGTATGACGGGGGCTTTAAATCTCGATCCGAACATCTTAAAGGGTGAGCTGCTATTCAACCTTGATACCGAAGACGATGGAGAACTCTACGTTGGTTGCGCTGGTGGCCAAGACATTAACATCGAATTTGACTACCAAGCCGAACAACCAGCACAAGGCAACGTTGCGTGGCAGTTAGCAATTTCGGGACTGTTAGGCGGACACTCCGGTCTCGATATCAACACGGGACGCGCGAACGCGAACAAACTGATGAACCGTCTGTTGCGCCGACTTCTGGCTGCAGGAATCGAGTTACAACTTGCCGATATTAAAGGCGGTAGCTTGCGTAATGCAATCGCCCGAGAATCCTTTGCGACGATCATGATTCCTGCCGAGCAACAGGATGACTTGCTGGCGGTAGTAGAAGACGTGCTCTGCGACATCGAGGACGAGTTTGGCTCTGCCGAACCGAATTTGAGTATCACAGCATCGCCGGCCTCGGATGCGTCGGAAGTGTTACCCTTGACGCTGTTGCTCCGTTTTATTCGAGCGATGGATGCGGTACCACATGGGGTCGAACGCATGAGTGTCGACTTGCCAGGCATCGTTGAAACATCGAATAACGTGGGCGTCATCCGTATGAAGAACGGAAAATTACGTGTTCGCTGCTTGGTTCGTAGCCTTAGCGACAAGGCACGTGATGAATTTAGTGAGTCGGTCGCCGGTGCGTTTATTTTGGCGGGCGCGTCGGTCAGTTTCGACAATCCGTATCCGGGCTGGGCTCCGAACCCTGAATCGAAACTGCTTCAAGGCATGAAAGTGGTCCATAACGACTTGTTTGGTTTTGAGCCAGCAGTCAAAGTGATTCACGCAGGCTTGGAGTGCGGTATTCTCGGTGCCATCTATCCTAACTGGGATATGATTTCTTTTGGGCCGACCATTCGCGGAGCTCACTCACCGGATGAGCGTGTTGAAGTCGCAACGGTTGAGCGTTTTTGGCAGCTGTTAGTGGCGAGTTTAGAGCAAATACCCAAGGCGTAAAGCTGATAAAAAAACGGGCCTCGGCCCGTTTTTTTATTTCCGTCGCCGGCGAAGTGAGTCGGAGGTATAAAGAATCAGTCCAATCCAAATGCAGGCAAAACTGATCAGCTGGGGCATGCCTAAGTGTTCATCGTAGACGGTCACCGCCAAGATAAAGGTCATCGACGGTGCCAAGTATTGAAAGAAACTGAGCGTTGTGAAGCTGATACGGTTCGCCGCTGCAGTGTAAAGAAGCAGCGGTACGGCGGTGAGTATGCCAGTTAACGGCAGTAACCAAGAATCTTGTACGTTGTTGGAGAACGACATTTCCCCTGTTGAGCTAAGCCACGCGAGATAAACGATCGCCACAGGTGCTAGCACGATGGTTTCGACGAACAGTCCCTTACGGGCTTCGATCGGGCGTTTCTTCTTGATCAAGCCGTAGCCACCAAAGCTAAAAGCAAGACACAGCGCAACCCAAGGTAGGTAGCCTACTTCGATGACTTGTACCGCTACGCCGAGAATGGCGAGAGCGAATGCCACCCACTGAATCGGACGCATGCGCTCGCCCAGAAACAGCATCGCCATAAACATATTAATGATCGGATTGATGTAATAGCCGAGGCTCGTCTCGAGAATTCTTCCGTCGTTAACTGCCCAGATGAAGATCAGCCAATTGACCGCAATGAGCATAGCGCTTGCAATGACCCATTTGAGATTGTGCAGATCTTTAAAGAACGCCAATGTTGCCCTGAATTCCTTGGCAATGCAGAGGACCAGAACCATAAAAACGACGCTCCAAACGACGCGATGCGCTAGAATTTCGAACGCGGACGTTTGCTGAAGGAGCTTAAAGTAGACGGGTAGAAGCCCCCACAGAACATAAGCTCCGAGTGCTGCGGTAATCCCTTGGCGGTTTGACGTTTCCATGCGTATAACTTCAGCGATACAATGAGTTCGGAGTGTAACGACACTTAGGTGTGTTACCAATGGTTTTTCAATTTTAGTGAATATTTATGTCAACAAAACAAGAGAAGTACCAAGAGACGCTTGCACGTATTTATGCTGTGTGTGATGGCGAGACCGACGTGACGGCAATCCTGTCGAGCGTGGTGTGCGAATTACATAATGCCTTTGATTACTATCACTGGACAGGCTTTTATCGAACCGTGAGCGAGCGTAATCTAAAGGTGGGGCCGTATCAGGGCGGGCATGGGTGTCTTGAAATTAGTTTCGATCGAGGTATTTGCGGAGCAGCTGCCGATCAACGGCAGACGCAACTAGTCGAGGATGTCCACGCTCGAGCCGACCACATTGCGTGTGCTTCGACGACTAACTCGGAAATCGTGGTCCCCGTCATAAACGCTCACGGCGAGACCATCGCGGTACTGGATGTCGACTCGGATCTCCCGGCCGCGTTTGATCAAGAAGATCAGCACTATTTAGAGGAGCTGTGCCACTGGCTTGGTCAATGCTTTGCCGACCGCACAACCCTTCCATGATAAGAGGCTCCTTATGAAGCAATATCGTTTTGAGCAGCGATCCAACCAGCCGAGAGCGTCATTGCTAATCGTTCATGGCTTAGGCGAGCATATCCACCGTTACGACGATGTGTTTGATGATCTTAATCAACACGGTCTCAACGTGTATGGCTTCGATCATATTGGGCACGGTCGAAGCGACGGCGTTCAGGGGCATATTGATCATTGGTCACAATATACGCAAGGGTTGGATGATGCTGTTCAGTGGTGGCTAGCGGCAGATGACTACCCCAAGTACATTTGGGCTCACTCGATGGGTACGGTGATTACACTCGATTGGTTAGAGCAGAGTCCACTTGAATCGAAGCTAAGTGGTGTGGCATTGAGCGGTCCGGTGGTCGAAGCTAATGCATCCCCTGTACTGATTTGGTTAGCGAAGGTACTCAGTCGTGTCGTACCCAGGCTGAAACTGTCTCACGGTCTCGATATTAATGGTATTTCGTCGATAC
>JABXIR010000043.1 GCA_013372965.1 Gammaproteobacteria bacterium | reverse complement strand
GGCACGCCTGGCGAAACTTGAAGACGAGATTAATTCGCTCGAGCGAGAGTACGCCGACTTAAATGAAACGTGGGTTGCCGAAAAAGCCTCACTTCATGGCGCGCAGCAGGCCAAGACCGAACTCGAGCAAGCTCGGATCGATCTTGAAGCCGCCAGTCGGGCGGGTGATTTGCAGCGCATGAGTGAGCTTCAGTACGGCGTCATTCCCAAGCTGGAAAAGCAACTCGAAGAAGCGAAAGAGCGCGAAGCATCGGATACCGAGATGCAGCTTTTGCGGAACCGAGTGACTGAGGAAGAAGTGGCCGAAGTGGTTTCTCGTTGGACGGGTATTCCGGTCAGCAAGATGATGGAAGGCGAACGCGATAAGTTGCTCAAGATGGAGGGCCTCTTACACAATCGAGTGGTGGGTCAAGATACCGCGGTGGTGGCCGTTTCGAATGCGATTCGTCGTTCACGTGCGGGATTATCAGACCCTAATCGCCCGAACGGTTCGTTCTTGTTCCTCGGTCCAACCGGAGTCGGTAAAACCGAGCTTTGCAAAACGTTAGCGGAGTTCTTGTTTGATTCGAGCGATGCGATGGTTCGTGTCGATATGTCTGAGTTTATGGAGAAGCACTCGGTCTCTCGTTTACTCGGCGCACCTCCGGGCTACGTCGGTTACGAAGAGGGCGGTTACCTAACCGAAGCGGTTCGTCGTAAACCGTACTCGGTGATCTTGCTCGACGAGGTTGAGAAGGCGCATCCCGATGTATTCAACATCTTGCTGCAGGTACTCGAGGACGGTCGTTTAACGGACGGGCAAGGTCGTACGGTCGACTTCTCGAACACGGTCGTCGTCATGACCTCGAACTTGGGATCTGACTTAATTCAGGCGAGCGCGGATGCGCCGTATGAAACCATGAAAGAGTCGGTTATGGCCGTGGTGGGGTCTCACTTCCGCCCCGAGTTCCTAAACCGTATCGACGAAACGGTCGTATTCAAACCACTGGCCAAGGATCAGATCGCGGGTATCGCGTTGATTCAGCTTGAACATTTGAAGCGTCGTTTGACCGAGCGAGATCTATCGATCGAGTTCTCTGATGATGCGATCGAGTTGTTGGTCGAAGCGGGTTACGACCCAGTTTACGGAGCGAGACCGTTGAAGCGCGCGATCCAGCAATTAGTGGAAAATCCGCTTGCTGAGAAAATTTTGGCAGGGGTTTATGGAACTAATGATGTGATTAAGGTGTCGAAAGGAGAAGACGGACTCGTTTTCGCTTAAATTCCCCAAGGTCGGGTTGCCATTAGCACAGCGCTGATGGCAACACTGACCACACTTAGTTAACTCGTCTCCCCCGAATTGAGTTACTGCGAGGGCCTTAGAGCCCTCTTTTTTTTGCCTAAAATAGTGCAGCTCATAATGCGTGAGTGATGCGTATCACCCCCCATCATGCGACTCGAGTATACGAGGCGGTTAAAGCTCAATACGCTTGTATCATCTACGTTTATGTAGGGTTTAAAAGTAAGGTGCCATGAGCTCGTCGAGGTGATCATAGATCCATGCTTCGACGATCTGTCCCTCTTGGTTAAATCGCAGTACGACCTCTCCACGAAGCAACACGGGTTGATGATTAGGCTCCACGCCAAACCACGGTGCCCGATGTGATCCAGCCGCTTGATACTGAATGGCCACTCTGCCCCAGGATGTTGCCGCCCCGTTGGTGTGATAGATCAAATCCGGGAAGGCTTCCCAGAGTTGAGCTAGGTAGCCCTGGAAGTCTTCTACCGTACCGACACCGGCCGATACGCCATGAATCACCGCGTCTTCGGTAAACATCGTGCTGGCAATAACCGGGCGCTCAGAGGGGTTTGCGTTGATTTGGCTTAAGCCCGTCACGTAAGCCTCGCCCCATTGATACACCTGGTTGTCATCTGGGAACCCACCGGAGAGCTGGGCCTTGATCTCGTCCCCTGCCGTTCCGTCGCCACAGGTTTGCTGCATGCGGTAACCGTGGTCGTGATTTGAAAAACGCCGTACGATTTGCTCTTGGTCTATCTCAAATAGCGTGTAGCCACGAATGGAAAACGCCCCACTTTCGGGTTTGAACTGACAACCGTCGAATTCGAGCGCTTCGCTATCGGGTGGAAAACTGCGCCATGCATGGTAGCGTTCCATCACCTGATTACCACTAGCGATCAGTACGTCGTTGACCAAGGCGAGCTTGAGAAAATAAAACACGGGGTAGTAGTGTTCCTCAATGATGGCTTTCCCCTCTACCTCATTGGAAAGTCCGTAGATTTCTACCTCGTCACTGAAGGTGTCAACGAACAGGGGGAATGCTTCGTCGGGATCGGGGAGGTTGGCGTGGTAGGTCATCCGTTGAATCGTTTGTCGGCTTGTTTCAGTTTGGCTTTTCCACTCCAACCACCAGGTCGGTAAGTTAGGTGTGCCGCGCTCATGTTCGGGGGTGTGTGTCGTGGCTGAGCAACCACCGAGTAACAAAATAAGACTTGCCGTGAACCATTTGAGAGAAGTGGGAATACGAGTTTTTAATGGAGACATGATCAATCCTAGTAATGACGTTAATACCAAATTTGAAATCGAGCAGAAGCTACATAATCCGTTGATTCATCAACGTAAAACGGGTTGGTGAGCGAGGTCAGTCCAAAAGAGAGGTTAATTTTGTCGGTGAGATTCGCTCGAGCAAAAATCTCTGCGGTGTATTGCGCGCTGTTGACGGGCTCGATGGTGTTGAACAAAGGAACGTCGGTTGGTTCATTCCAACTGATGCCTCCGCCCACACTGTAGGGGTTAATGGTGTCGTAAACAAAGCCAACCGATACTTGAGATTTCGAAGGCGCTGTCCCGTCTTTATTGGCGAGTCCCAGGCGTGAAAACAGGGTCGTTCGGTTACCGATCTTGCGTTCAAGTGACATACCCACTCCGTAGGACTCGGGTGTAGGAACCGGCGTGCCACCTTTCTCACGGTCACGCTCGCCTCCCGAGTCGTGCCACGCATAAAAGTGGTAATAGCCATTGTCAGGGTGGTATGCGAGCTCGGCGTAACTGAATAAATCACCGTTTCCGTTGTACATTTTTTGGCTGACCGCGTTGGCATCGGCGACGCCAATCATGGCATACCATTCGGAGTTGATATGCCAAGTTAAATCGGCGCCAAACGCCTGTGCGAAGGGCAACGAAAGGGTTGAATTACCCGAGAACGCTTGGTTGAAAAAGTATCGGAATGATCCCCCATAGGAAAATCCTGCGAAACGGCGTCCTTGATCAAACCGACCGACCAACAGCTCGAAGTCGTCATTCGCTACTTGTACCCACGCTTCAACGAGGTCGGGCTCGTGGTCGTAGAAATTTCCGTCGAGAATAAAGATGGACGTACTCGGGAAACCATTAAAGTTCGGGTCGGTACCGCTCCAAGTGTCGCGGTCTTCAAACTGAGCCCCAAGCGTAATGCGAAAGGCATCGCTTTGATACGCTTTGTAGTCGAAGTAGATGTCCCAGTCGTATCCTGTGCCCTGGCGGTCCTCGCCTGTATAGCTGTTCGAAATGACGGTGAGTGACGACCCAAAACGGATGCCGCG
>JABXIR010000200.1 GCA_013372965.1 Gammaproteobacteria bacterium | reverse complement strand
GAGACACTTACAGGTCTTTAGTCGATTAGCGTTGCGATGATGCGTGCAAATTCTCCAATTCTAAATCACCCAGCGAAGCCCATAGAAACACACCATGCCCACGGCAACAGCAGCGAGTGCGTGCTGCGTTTTAATAGCTACCACGGTGGTCACCATCGCAGCCACGACAATCGGGTCGATATAGTTAATGCGAAACTCGCCTTGATCAAGAAATACAATCGGCGCCCAAATGGCAGTGAGCACAGCAGGCGCGGTAAAACTCAGGAAGTGACGCAGTTTGGGTGTCATCGTAAGTTTTACGCTGGGCTCAAGGAACACATAGCGGCTAATGAATACAATCAGGGCCATAAGCGCAAACAACACTAAGTTACTCATGCGCAGTCCCTCGAAGGCGATCGACAAAATAGCCACTGCACATCGCCAGCAGACTCGCCCAAACAATCGCACCCGGCACGTTTAAGGCGTGAAAGATGGCCGAGGCGACGAGGGCAGTTAATACACAAGCCGCGACGGCCGATCGCTGAACATTCGGCATCACCATGGCTATAAAAATAGCCGCCACGGCGAACTCTAAACCGAGCGCCTCGATGTTGGGCACGTTGGCCGAGAACAGAATGCCACCGAGCGTGCTCAACACCCAAGCCAGATAAAAACACAGGCCTGCGCCGAGGCTGAAATAGGGGTCGAAGTCCCGTTCGCTCTTCATACCCACCACCGCGAAGAGCTCGTCGGTTAACAGAAAGCCGAGGGTAAGCCGCCATTTCAAGGGGCGGCTCATAACGCGAGTACGAAGTGAGGCACTGTACAGTAAATGGCGAGCCGTAATAAACACCGTAGTCACTAAAATTGCCAAGACACCCGCATCGCTCTTGATCATACCGATGGCAACCAACTGCGCGGCACCAGCAAACACCATCACACTCATTAGCAAGGCATCGATGCTTTCGATGCCGGCATCCAAAGCCAGCGCTCCGGTCAAGAAGCCCCAAGGAAGCACAATTAAACTCAGCGGCATCATTGCCAGCACGCCTCGAGTGAATTGGGATTGAGTCATGGCATTAGCCCAAGATCACATGGGGAATAAAGCGAGAAAGGTCTTGAGTGATGCGACTGTGATCCTCACGAACCGAGATTCCCGCGGCTTTGTCGTCGACCAACCAAGAACCGATTAAAGTGTACGAGTCACCGAATTTCGGCAGCGCGTGATAGGCCTGATAAATATAGCCTTCGCTTCCGTAAGGTCCTTCAACCGACTCTTCAACCTGACCGTTATTGAGAATCGAGATGTTGGCGCCCTCGCGTGAGAAAATGGGTTTGCGTACCAAAGCAGAAGTGCTCGCCTTAGGTAGTTCGTCCTCGAACCACGCCGGTAACAGATTAGGGTGATTGGGGAATTTTTTCCAAAGCGCTGGTAACAAGGCTTTATTCGACAAAATCGATTTCCACATGGGTTCTAACCAGTTTGTCGGGGCGATGCTGAGTTGCTCAGCGTACTCCTCGCGGAACATAAACTCCCACGGATACAACTTGAAGCACCAGTCGAGTGGCTGATCGCCCGTATCAACAAAAATTGGACCTTCAGCAAGACCGATGTCGGCGATGTCGACAAACGGAGCCTTTATGCCGGCTTCTTCCGCGCAGTCTTGCAAGTATTGTACCGTCCCGCGATCTTCGATGGAGTCATCGACGGAGCAAAAATGCATCGTGTGTGCACCGTGGTGCGCGCGAAGATAGCCCAGGCGCTGAATCAGCTTCTCCTGCAGCGAATTAAACTGGTCACACCCTCGACTGAGTCTGCCCGCATCAACCTGTTGCTCGAGCCAAAGCCATTGCCACAACCCAGTTTCGAACAAACTGGTTGGCGTGTCGGCATTGTTTTCAAGTAACTTAGCGGGTGAACGACCGTCGTAAGCCAAGTCGAGTCGAGAATACAACGACGGTTCTTTTTTTCGCCACGAGTCGGCAACCGCGCCCCATAGGCCATCCGGTATTTGAAAACGACGCAACAAGGACTCGCTGTTAACCACCTCATCGACGACCTCGAGGCACATTTGATGTATCTCTTCAGTTGGGTCTTCTAGGTCGTTTTCGATTTGCCGAAGCGAAAATTGATAGTAGTGAGTTTCGTCCCAATACGGCTCGCCATACATCGTATGGAACTGAAAGCCGTATTGGTCGGCCGTTTGACGCCAGCTCGGGCGCTCACTGATCGGTATGCGAAGCATTATCCGCCACGCGATGCGCTACGTGAACTTGCGACGGTGCGACCAAACCCGCCACGTGACGCCGCGCGAGTTGTGGTGGGTACCTCTCGATCAAACACCGAGCGAGATACTTTCGCGCGACGATCGGTTAAACGCCCCAAATCAACGCCGGTGGCACCCACGCGACGCCCATAAAATGGCGAACGCGTGTTATAAGAGGTGAACAACGGCATCAAACGCTTTTTCTTACGGCTTTTGAATAGATCGATGTCGAAATCGTCGTCATCCTGAAACCAAGCCGCCGCCAGCATGAACCCAGCCATGGCCGGCATATACGTGCCCACCTGACGATACGGGCTTGGCACGTCGGTGCAGTTCATCATACCGAAATCTTCTTCGCAGTCGGCGAGTGAGCTGAACTTCGGGGCCGTTCGAGCACTTTCCTCGAGCGCCTCTTCGTAGGCTGCGCGACACAACGCGAAATGAGCCGGATTCTCTGCGGTGCAGTCTTCGGCGGTGTAATACATCAAGGCAGATTCATCGTCGCCACAACCGGTGAGCATCGCTGCGCCCACCATCAAACCCATTAAGGGCTTGGGTTTGTAAATAGTGGATAGCTTATCGAAGCGTTTCGATAAAGAGACCTTACTACGTTTCATAGTACCTCCTTACCAGCTCATGCACGCGCCGTTTAACAAACCAACCGCAATAGAGATTGCGGCCACAACCACACCCGCTGCCGTTTCATTCGCTTCGAGGCGTTCGGTGATT
>JABXIR010000049.1 GCA_013372965.1 Gammaproteobacteria bacterium | reverse complement strand
ATGAGCGTGAAGTTGGCGCGCAAAATGTCCTCGCCTTTCGCTTCAACACGCCAATCGACGTCAGTCAAAACTTGGAGCGTGCGATTCGCATCAGCCCCTCGGCGTCCCGAATGATTGTCTCGCCTAATGCGCAATCGGTGTTCGTTTACGGAATCGAACCCGCAACAGATTACCAATACGAAGCAAGCAATGTGACCGCGCAAAATGGTTCAGTGATGTCCGAGGCCGTCGCAGGAGAGTTAACAACGCGAAACCTTCAAGCCTACGTTCGATTCAACGTAGATGGTGCGATCATCAATTTAGACACCGTCGATCGTTTGGGCTTGGATAGTCTCAACGCTCACAGTGCTGATCTCAACCTTTACCGTATCAAGGAAGATCAACTCCATCGATTTTTCGTCAACCCACAGAGCTTTTCAAATGAGCGACGGGGATACACCTCGAACAGTGAACGAGATCAAACACTCGACCATCTGCAAACCACGCGCGTAGAACTTACCGACCAAGAGAATTATCGTTTCAGTACCGCCATTGCTGTTGATGAAGTGGGCGATTTTAGCGAGCCAGGCATCTACTTTTTAACCGCCTCTCGCCCCGGTAGTTTCGATTTCGACTCGGCAACCTGGATTAGCGTCACTGACATCGGTCTTCAGTTACGACGTTACAACAAAGAGCTGGTGATCTTTGCTCAGTCTATTCGCACAGGAGCAGCATTACACGACGTTAAAATTGAACGATTTGATAGTCGGGGTGAACTGATCGACACGATCGAAACAGACGAGTTTGGCTTAGCTAGGTTCGATCGTGGTAGTTTGAGGTCGGATGTTTTTGTCGCAACCAAAAACGACGAAACGAGTGTCATTCGTCTTTGGCAGACCGCCTACGAACTGTCGGAATACATCGACTACACACGCCCGTTTGAGGAAGAAGTTCACGCCATCTACTCAACGCGAGATCTTTACCGAGCAGGCGATACCGCTTACTTTACCATTTTCGTTAAAGATCACGACGGCAACCCGTCGCAGCTCGCCCAGTCGCTTTCCATTCGCGATGCAAACGGCCAGATCGTTTATGAGGCTCGTACGATTCCCGATCACCTCGGCGTCATCGAGTTACCGTACTCCATAAGTACGGAGGCTGCTCGCGGTTATTGGTCATTAATGGTCGAGGGGTTCGATACTTCTGAATACTTTAGCTTCCGGGTCGAGGATTTCATGCCGGAGACCCTTGCCTTAAGCTTTAATAACGACAGTAATCAAATATTAGCGCTTCAGCCCGAAAGCCCAATTGTGCTGCCAATCGCAGGAAGGTACCTTTATGGGGCACCGGCAGATGGCAACTCCATCAGTATTTCCGTCGAGGCTTCGCCTGTGACCCGCCCAATTGCCGAGCTGTCCGATTACCACTTCGGAAGCTACGAAGGCATGTCATCGTCTTTCGATTTTGGAGATCTTACACTCGACAGCGACGGGCGAATGAGCATTGAACTGTCACAACAGCAACTTGTTTCAGACTCAACAGAACAGCCAAAAGTACCGTCTCGGATTACGTGGTGGACGTCGCTGTACGAAAGTGGCGGTCGTGCGCTTGAGCGACGCTATCACTCGCTGTGGTGGCCTTACCCGCACTTCATCGGTATTAAATCGATCGACGACACGATCGAGGCAAACTCGGAGGCCAAGTTTTCGCTCGTTCGATCGGATGTCACAGGTGCGCTTGCCAGTACCGGCGGCGTGAATATTCTGGTCGAACGCACCGAACGTAACTCCTACTGGACCTACACCGATCAGCGCGGTTGGTTTTACGAGCGCGAGACGCGTACCTATCCAGTTTGGACCGAGCGAATCGAGTTTGATGCAAGCGAGGCCTTACTATCCTTCCCTGTGGAGTGGGGCGAGTATTCGGTGACTCTGACCGACGATCAAGGTGGTGTCACCATGTACTCATTCCGCGCAGGTTCAGCCTGGTACAATCGTATGATGACTGCCGATCAGGAGGCCAACCCCGAGCAGGCGACCATCACACTTCAGAGTGACTATGTCACGCCAGGCGAAACCACGATCGCAACAGTGACATCCCCTATTCGCGGGCGCGGCATTTGGACTATCGAAACAGACCGCGTGATTAAAACCGGGCTATTCAACATCAGCGAGGAACCAACCGACATCGAATTTGTCGTTCCCGCGGGACTCGATCGACACGACGCATACCTCACCGTTTTTGTGGTCTCTCGCGAAGGCTCGGGCGAAACCATTCGACAACGTGCATTCGGGATTGAACCACTCAACCTAGACCGACGAAGAGAAGCGCTTGAGGTGGAGCTAACCATGGAGAATGAATGGCAGCCTCTGACATCGGTCGATGTTTCGGTTGACGTCACTGACTCTCTCGGTAATCCCGTGACTGGCGAAGTGCAATTAAAGCTCGCTGCAGTCGACCTTGGCGCGCTTTCGGTCTCAAACTACTCACCCACTAACCCTTGGGATGTTTTCTACCAGCGCCGCTCGATGGGATTATCAGGAATCAGTGACCTCTACGGCTACGTTCTTGAACCCTCTAATACCGAGACGGCGAGGATTCGCTGGGGTGGGGATGCCCAGCTGCTGGCCATGGAGGCACGTTTAGAGCCGACCCCGCCCAGAGGTGCTCAATCACCAACGGAAGCGCCTCAGATCGTCGCAATTCACCAAGAACGTGTCCAAGTCGTTGATGGCAAGGCTCTGTTGACGCTCGACTTACCGGATTTTAATGGCGCACTCAGAATTTTCGCTCTCGCCTACGGTGAGCGATCTGCTGGTCTAATGAGCGAGACCGTTCAAGTAGCCGCACCGATTGTGACGCAGTTTAACGCACCGAGGTTCTTGGCCGAAGGCGATCGTTCAATTGCGGTATTAGACGTTCGAAACCAAACAGGTGATGTTCAGGACTTAACCGTGTCGATCTCCACGTTCGGAGCGATCGAAGACGCCTCATTCTCGCAACAAGTACGTCTCAATGATGGACAAAGAGAACAAATAGAGGTGCCACTTAACGCTGTACTCGCAGATAGCTCGGGGATCGTCGAGCTAGAAATTCAATACGCTGGCGACACGCTAGAACGCAGCTGGACAATTGGTACGCGCCGACCCGAAGTCGCCCTATTCGGGCAACAGCTCGTCGCAGTTTCACCTGGCCAAACAACCGCTGCCAGTTCGTCTTGGTTCGGTGCATTGAAACCCAACTCAATTGAGCTTTACGCCCGAGCCATGTCATCACCAGACTTCGGTCTAGACAGCCACATTCAATTCTTGGCCAACTATGAGTACGCTTGTCTTGAACAGACGGTCTCGAAGTTGACACCTTGGATTTATGCTGAGGATACGGTACTCGACCGAGCACTTCACGACCGTTCTTCAGCCAACCGAGGAACAAGAATTCAAGAGGGAGTCGACCGATTAGCGCAGCTACAATCACCATCGGGGGCATTTAGACTGTGGCCGCAGGCTCGCAACGACGATCCGTGGCTGACCGTATATGCGGCGGACGCTTTGTTAACACTCCGAGATCAAGGAGGATCCACCGAGCCAGTCGATATGCGAGCGTTAATCAAGCAATTGCAGTCGTATGTCATGAACCCGCTTCGAGACGAGTCTGAAAGCCTTTACTCAAATAATCCTCGAGCGCTCAATGCATCGTACAAAGCTTACGCGGCCTACGTGCTTGCTCGCGAGGGGCAAATTAACCTCGGCCCCGTGCGTGAGCTGTATCAAGCATATGCTGGGCTTACAATATCACCCATCAAATATCTGCATTTTTCAGAGGCGTTTCGGTTACTCGGTTCGACTGACGAAGCTTCGACGGCACGCTCACTGGCGCAGAATGTCCAACGGCCTGAAGGTATTTGGCTGGGAGATTATGGCTCGCGACTTCGTGATCTGACGATGCAAGTCACACTCACCGATGACAGCACCCTTTACGACGAGCTGATTCGCGAAGTTAATGAAACACGCTGGCTCAATACCCAAGAGCGAGCTCAACTCGTTAAACTGGGAGCGATGCTCGCAAACAATCATGCTCGCACTCAAATCCAAGTTAACGGGGACGAAACCAACGACATCAACCGTGGCCAATTTGTTTTGATCGACGGGGTCGATACTTCGCTGAGCAACCTTGGGAATGAACGCTCGTTTCTCCAGTTTAGTTGGATTGGGGAGCCGACATCCCAACCGAGTCGAAACGACTTTATCGACGTCAACACCGCATGGTTCGTCGTTCGAGACGGCGGCCTAATCCCACTCAGCAATGACGTCACAGTAACGCCCGGAGAGTATGTGATTGCAACAACCCAGGCGGTGGCTCCGGAGCGCGTCAGCGACGCTATGCTTATCCATCTCATTCCGGCTGGCCTTGAATTGGTCAATCCAAACTTGACCCACAGCAGGAAGATATCGGATCTCGACCTGCCCGATGGAGTCAACTTCCGCCACCAATACGCCGAGTACGAGGCTTATCGTGACGATCGCTACATCGCAGTATTCGACTTGTCACCCAACCAAGCGTCTCAGTTCAGTTATCTCTTACGAGCGACAACGACGGGCGAATACACGGTACCGAGTACCCTTGTGGAGTCAATGTACCGAAACGAACGACACGGTCGTCATCATGCCTTTGATCGACTCGTGATTGCCGACTGATGAAACGGTTTTTATGGGCCTTGATAATTTCGGCCGGGTGCTTTGTTGCGCTCGACCGAATGTTTCCGCCAATCGTCGACCCAAGCGATGCACGCTACAGCACGCGTGTTGTCGACCGTCACGGCGAGCAACTCAGGCTCTTCACAGCCGGTGATGGCTTTTATCGAATGCCGGTAGGTATCGATCGAGTCAGCCCACTCTACCTTGAAGCGCTTCTCCACTACGAGGATCGCTTTTTCTACTATCACCCAGGGGTCAATCCGCTGGCTTTGGCACGTGCATTGTGGCAATGGATCAGTCAGGGGGAGCTGGTTTCTGGAGGTTCGACGCTGACCATGCAGGTGGCGAGGATACTGTATCAAACGGAACACAGTCCTTTAGGCAAACTGGAGCAAATGGCCAGAGCGGTTCAACTCGAGTGGCATTTCACCAAGCGCGAAATACTCGAGCTATACCTCAACCGCGCGCCGTTCAGTGCCAATATCGAGGGTGTTGAGATGGCCGCTCAACAATACTTACGAAAATCCGCAAGCGAGCTAACCGCTTCCGAGGCAGCCTTGCTAGCCGTCTTACCTCAGGCACCCACTCGGTACCGTCCAGATCGCCATCCAGAAAGAGCTCAGGCTGCGCGTGACAAAGT
>JABXIR010000139.1 GCA_013372965.1 Gammaproteobacteria bacterium | reverse complement strand
GGCGTTGTTATCAACCGCCACACCATCGACGTACAACGTACTGCCACCCGGGCCCGAGGTGTACACCACATGATGCCACTGGCCATCGTTATAGGCGGTCGCGCCACTGTCCATAAAGTCGCGGTTACCCGCCCAGGTGTAAGTGCGGACCACCCCGTTGCTGTCAATCCAGATCGAGTTATCGGAGGCGTTACCCGTCGCTTCGGTGGTGTTGAATAAACCCATCGCCGTATTGCCATCGGTGCGGAACCACATCGACACGGTAATTTGCCCCGTATTGGTCGCGGTATCAATCTCCAGATAAGAATCGGTGCCATTTAGCACCATCGTGTTTTCTTCAACCGCTTCGCTGATTGCATCGGGGTTGTCGTTAATATTATTAACGGTTACGTCCATCGCCGTGGTCATGGTGGCGGTGCCATCATTGATGTCGTAGCTCAGTTGTACGTTGCCATTAAAATTCGCATCCGGTGTTAAATCGAAGGTGCCATCACCGTTATCGACCACGGTCGCATTGCCGCCGACCACCGCAACATTTTCAGCCGTTAAGGCATCGCCTTCGATATCAGTTGCATTGGCCAACAAGTCAGCTTGGGTGATGGTGATGGTGGTATCTTCATCCATCGTTACTGCCGTGTTACCGGTGACGCGTGCGACATCATTCACCGCCGCCACATCAATGTCGGCTGTTAGGTTTGACGTAAGCGCACCATCGTTGGCATCGAAGGTGATATTAACCGTGCCGTTCCAATCGGCATTCGGTGTAAAGGTGTAAGTGCCGTTTAAGTTATCCACCAAGGTGCCATCGGTGCCGGCATAGGCAACGTTGCTGACCGTCATCGCATCGCCATCGTCATCCGAGGCGAAGGTTAATAAATCCGCATCAGTAAAGGTGAAGGCGGTATCTTCTGTTGCAGCCAGCGGTGCACTGACAGCTTGGTCGGGCGCATCGTTGACGTCATTCACATTTACCGTGAATTGATCAAAGCGCTCCGAGCCGTCGCTAGAGGTGGCTTTAATCCAGAAACTTTGGGTTGGATTAACTTCGTGATTAAGGTCGTCAGGGTTGTAGCCTGCGCGCACCGTGACCACACCGGTATTGGCGTCGATTTCAAACGGCCCAGTATAAGCCGCACCCGCGTTATCGCCGTGCAAGGAATAGGTGACGACCGCTGAACCATCGTCATCGATGCCCTCAGCTGTAATACCCACGGTGGCACCGGCCAAGGCGTTTTCATCCACTTCATTCGCGGCGGCATCGGTGTCGTCGACCGAGTTAATGCCAAACTCGTCTACGTCGCCGATATTGATGGTGAGGTAATCAAGCTGGGTACCGGTATTAGTATCCACCGCGATACCCACAACATAGCTCGTAGCATCGGTTTCAAAATCAAAGGTTTGGTTCGCCGTAATGTTGCCATCGGCGTCCATGCTAAAGCGGCCGCCCGCATCGTCGATCAAACGCATGTTAGTGTAGGTTTCACCGTCAGCGGTATCGAAATACACGCGCGTAACGTCCGCACCCACCGGCGCATTTTCGTTCAGGCCTGGCTCATCAACGCGATACATTCTAACGTTATCGATCAAGGGGCCTGCACCGTCGGTGCCAGCGGCGGTTTCGGTGAGTGTCAATACATCAGTGCCTGTACCGGTTACCTCTACGCCGTAGGAGCGCCATTCATTCTGCTGTAAATCGTCGGTGGTGGCACCGTCTACACGCGCACCGTTCCACTCGATATCAAAGTCATCCGAGCTACCCGCACCGGAGCGTGCCAACACATCCATGACAATAAAATAATTCGCGCCATTGGTGGTGGTGACCGTTTGCGACACCGCGTCGAGCGCACCGCCGCCGTTATTGTCAAGCTCGAGCACTTGCACGCCATCGGAGGCACCGGTTTGGTTGCCCGTAACGGTGGTAATGAACTGTTCATTCCAGATTTCCATCTGGTTGACACCGGTCCAACCAGCAACCTGGTTGTTATTGGCAAAGGCGTTGGCGTTAGCTGCTGCTTGTAAGGTATCAGGGGCTTCAAACGAGCCGTTGACGATAAAGCTAGCGGTATCATCATAAGTAATGAGCGACGCTTGAGGGCTCACCGTGATAGAGAACGTGTCGTTGGTGGTGGTACCGCCGCTTGAAGTTGCGGTGACGACAAGATCCACATTGGGCTCAGTTGCCGCATCAAATACCGCGCCTGCGGCCACGGTGACGCGGCCATTGGCATCGACTTCAAAGCGATTATCGTTCAGGGTGTAAGTGATGGTGTCGGCCGTATCTTCATCGGTCGATTCCACGGTAATACCGGTATAAACGCCCGCTGGTGCGGCCTCGCCAATAATATTGGTGTTGGCATCGGTATCAATCGGGGCGGTATTGGTTTCATCGATATTATTAATCGCCACGGTAAACTGCGTGTACGACTCGGTACCATCGGCCGAAACCGCATGCACCCAGAAGCTTTGTGTTGAGTTCACCTCAAAGTTTAAGTCGTCTGGGGTGTAGCCTGTGCGTACCGCCACTGCACCCGTTGCTGGATTGATTTCAAATGGTCCGGTGTACGCTGTACCGGTGTTGTCTGAAGTTAACGAGTACGTTATAGCTTCGCCCTCTGCATCGCTCGCTGTTGCGGTAACGCCTACCGTAGTGCCTGCGGCTGCATTTTCATCAACCGCATCAAGGGTAGCATCAGTGTCGGCCGCGGTAGTGACTGCATCGTTAACTGCAGCGACATCAACATCAAAGCTGCCGTTAACAATCGCTGACCCATCAGTGGCTTCAACATCTAATGTAAGCGTGCCGTTCCAGTTAGCATTTGTAGTGAGTGTCCAGGTTCCATCATTGTTGTCAACAAGCGTGGCATCGGTCCCAGTGTAGCTAACTGAATTAACAGTGAGGGCATCGCCATCGGCATCGGTAATGCCGCCGGCAATAATTTCTGCCTCGGTAAACACGCGCACTACATCTTCGGTGGCATTTAGGGTGAAGGCGTTGATAACCGGTTCGGTATTGCTGCCGGTAATTTGTACTTGCCCAGTGACATCCGTTGATAGCGCACCATCTGAGTCGACAATCTGATAGGTGAAGGTGCCCGTGGCCAGATTGTTGAGCGGCAAGCCAGCAACATCATAATTGGCAATGGTGTAGCTGCCGTCAGCATTAATGGTGACATCAATGTCTTCGGCTTGGTTGGCACCAAACTGATCCTGATAGTTTAAGGTGACAGCAATTACCGCCCCTACATTACCTGCCTGCCCATTAACCGTGGCAATCTGTAAGCTGTTATCGGCGTCTTCGATATCGCTAGCGTTGTCGAGTAAGGTCGAATTTGCGGCAATCACGGTAAAGCCATTTTCAACCGTATCTTCATCGTGGGCGATTGCGCCGGCAACAAGCTCAGGCGCATCGTTAACAGCGTTGACGGTTAAATCAGCCGAGGTAGTAGAAGTAATCGCACCATCACTAACGGTCACATCAAGGCTTAAGTCGCCGTTGAAGTTGAGCGCTGGAGTGAAGGTCCACGTGCCATCGAGATTATTAACTACGGCACCATTGGCTCCAGCATAACTTACATTGGTAACGCTGAGAGTATCGCCGTCAATATCGGTACTATTGGCGAGCAGCTGCGCTTCGGTTAACGTAATGGCGTTATCTTCATCAAAGGCAAAAGCAACGGGGCCAGTATGTACTTGGCCTTCATTCTCATTTAATAACGTAACCGTGTACTGCTCGATGCTGGTTGAGCCATCACTGGAGGTCGCCTCAATCCAGAAAGTCTGCACAGGATTGGTTTCACGGTCGAGATCTTGGGCAACATATCCAGGACGTACAGTAACCACGCCGGTGGTTGAATCGATTTCGAATGGGCCAAAATAGGCGTCACCGTTAGCATTGCGTGCCAGGCTAAAGGTAACGGTATTATCGGTCGCGTCGCCGTCAGTTGCATTGGCGGTAATACCAACGGTTGTGCCGACTGCCGCGTTTTCTAACACTTCATTTGCTGTGGCATCGGCATCGACTGCTTGAGTAACATCAAACTCATCAATGTCGTTATATGCGATGGTTTGAAGGCCCGAGGTGCTGCTAGTGCCATCGGTTGATTCGGCAACAATACGGAAAGATTCGCCCGTTTCGGCCTCTCGGTCAATCGCTTGCGCCACTGTAACGACACCAGTTGCCCCATCAATTTGTAAGTTACCTGTGTAAGGTGACACGCCATCAGCGTCAACCAAGCGGTAACTCACATCATGGTGTGAATCAATATCATCAGCAGAAGCTGTTATACCAACCCCTGTACCAATCGCTGCATTTTCATCCACCGTTC
>JABXIR010000084.1 GCA_013372965.1 Gammaproteobacteria bacterium | reverse complement strand
AAGTTCTCGCACTGAGGAATTCAGGATAAACAATTCATTACCCGCCCTTAGCTCAGCTGGATAGAGCGCGGCCCTCCGGAGGCCGAGGCCAGTGGTTCGAATCCACTAGGGCGGGCCATACAAAACAAGGCTTACAGCGATTACAACTTTTTATAGGTCTTGGATTTTCAAACTTAAGTCCATATTAAGTCCACCATGAACTCGTCTTCTTACTCGTTCGTCTTAGCAGGGCGCCGTTAGAGAATTTAAAACCACTCAAAGCGGCTTTAGCGATGAAGAAAAACAAAAGTTGTTTATGTCGTGGAGACTAACAAGAAAATGTTGCCTTAATTTAAATCCGAGCCACTACAAACTACACCAACGTGATGGTTCCCTTCACCTTTAATCCCGACTAACGCTTCTTTTTTCTGTTTCGCAAATCAAGCACAGCATATAAGACAAAGAGCGACAAATACACCATTCCGGTCGTTTCCATCCTCTCAAATGCTTCGATGATACTTAAGGGCCCTTCCTCTAGAGGCCGGCTTGAGGATGAGTAACGACTCCAACTCGTTATTTCCTTTCCCAGTAAAAGGGAACAAAATTCCGCTAGATACAACAGAGTAAATGCAATAGCACACTGCGCCGTTGGACTTAATTTTGTTGAAGTTGGCTTCTTATTGTTTTTCATAATTTTCAGACGATGGATTTGAAATGTTTAGGTGAGGCATACGCTTACTCCCCTTAAAGTTAACGGTTCAGTGTTTCGCGTACAAAATCATCGGTACTAACACCAAAACCATCAACGCCGTACCAAAACTACCCGGTATTCCGATGGCTAACAGCAATTGTGACATCACAAACCCGAACAAACTTGCCGGCACCAACAAGATAAAGACGCGACGCCAGTTAACCGCTATTTCATAGCTCTCTGAGCAGTGCGGACATTTCTTTCGACGACCAAGGGAATTTGCCGACTTAGAAAACAAACTAATAGATCCATTGCAATGAGGGCAACGCAAAATAATACCTCCTAAAAAACTAATTTCTATACCACCGACGAAAGTCGAAAATCCAATCCAATCCAATCCAATCCAATCCAATCGGTATAGATTCATTCTTAGGTACTGCCAAGTTAACTTCATCGAGCCAGACTAACGCTAGTTGCCCCGTCCATCAACCCATTATTACGGCTTGCCAAGACGCAAAGCCCTGTCGCGACGCCATCGTGTTAACGCCGCCGAGCAAATATGCCTTTGAATATTGAACAGGTTATAAGCCGCCGAGTGCACATTCAAGAAATGCTGTGCTTGGTGCCTCGATTTAAATCCCCGCATCTGGCGCTCTCGAACTCGCGTAGGCTCATGAGTGGACTCCGATCGGTTGTTATGATATTGCTGCGTATCATACTTAGCATCAGTAAGTAACGCGCGATGTGCCACGCGGTAGCTTCCAAGCTTGTCCGTAACAATCGTCCTTGGCCTGATTTGCTTGTTCGACCTAAGTAACCGTCGGAAAAAGCGCTTAGGCGCCTTGGTGTCGCGTCGCTTTTGCACGAGAACATCAATAACGTCGCCGTCTTGATCGACCGCTCGCCATAAGTATGCCGTTCACCTTTGATGTTGATGAATACTTCATCCACGAACCACGCGTCACCAAAAGCCTCAGCCTTTGAGCGTAATCGCTTCTGATAGATGCGACCGAACTTAAGACACCAGGCGCGTATTGACTCTCGACTCACCTCAATGCCTCGCTCTGCGAGCAAGTCTTCGACGTCGCGTAAGCTAAGGCTGAATTTGAAGTAGTCCCAAACAGCAAACTGGATAACATCGGGCGAAAAACGGTAGCGTTTATAAATACTCATCTGCAAATTATCTCGGAGAGTGAGTTAACTTGCCAGTACCGGCCAGCACCCGTCCACTAATCACGTATCAGTGACGCGCGTTCATCCATAAGAGCACTCGATCCAGAACATCGGAGCCCATTTGCATTTCGACATCCGGAGTAACCCCGTCCGGCGCTGGGTCCCCATTCGGGCGAATAATATGCGCCTTGGGGAAGCCAACGACCAAAGCCGTGTGAGGCAAAGTGAACTGCTCCATCGCACCGTAAGTTGTTGCTAGATCCGCTGTCTTTTCACCAACAATCATCCCGAAGTTATAGTCTTGGACAATTGCGGCCACCGATACCGCGTTGCTGAAAGAATACCGATCAACCAAGGCGATCACTTCACCATCGAAGTGCCGATCAGAGAACGGTTGCGCTTCATCGAGCGGAAAGAGAAAGCTTTGACCATTTTCATGCTCGCTATAAAACGTTTGATAACGGTAACTCACGTCATTTTCATCGGTGCTAAGTGCTAAACGATCACGATTTGCTCGAGACGCGTGTTCCGAGACTTTCACGCGAAACTCAGACGCAAATTTAAACGGTTGGTCTGCTATCCATGCCAGCATGTAATCGCTAAACGCATTCGTGCCCCCAGGATTATCTCGCAAATCCAAAACAACAGCCTTTGCGTTTGCCGCCTGAAACGAGCGAAACGCCTCATCAACCCATTGCTTAAACCCCGTTGCATCCCAAGGATTATCTCCTTCGGCATTGTAGAATGGTCCCGGCTTCAAGTAGGCGACGCTAGCATCAAGCATTCGATACTCACGCAGCATCGCGTCTTCATTAGTTCCGTAAAACTCCGCTTGCGCCTCAATCGACGTAGTTACAACGGATTGCTCCATTTGCACACCGCTTGGAGATTTGAACTTAATACGGTATTGAGAGACCTCACCATCGGCCCACCAAAGCATTGCGGGCAACTGCATACCGATCATCACGTCACTAAGTCGTTGGTTATCTGCCGAAATCAACGCACGGTAGTCAGCAAGCCATTCGCGAACTGGGATACCATTTACCGCGATAATTTCGGCACCTGACGCCAAGCCATCTACTGAGCCAAAGTAATCGTCGACTAGCACCCGCTCGTCTTCGATTGTTAAGTAGAGAGGCAGTGTTTTCCCTCCCTCGCCAACAAAAGTACGATAGAGCTCAATTGGAAACTCGACTCGTGTGTGCGCCGTTTTTATCAACGCAACAAACTGCTGAAACAGGGCGCTCGCCTCTCGCAAGCTTAGCGGTTGGTCGAGACGTGCACGGTAAATTTCGTAGGCAGAATTTAACGACGCCTCGTCGATTTGATGGAACGGATCGTACTGCGCCTGTTTTAAACCGCTGTACAACATCGCGAAGTCATCTCGAAGTTCGTCAGTGCTATAAAGTCGTTCTGCTTGAGCTGCAGTGTTCATCACTAGTGCGATTAGCACTATTATCAGTCGTATCATGTTGTTTCTCTTTTCATCAGGAAGCTGAGCCCGCAGTATTACTTGGGGCTAAATACAGTGTCCTGATGAATTACTGAGGTTTTTCTGATATTTTCCTGAACTAAGTAACCGCGTGCCTAACTATGACTGACACCTATCGCCTAAACGAATACCAAATCGAATTTGCCACAGGCTTACTCAAAAAAAGTCCGTCAGACACAGGTGTTCGTCTAGAACCAAAAGCTGCGGACGTTTTACTTGCGCTCATCGAGGCAGAAGGCGAAGTGGTATCTAAAGAGCAACTACTGCGCTCGGTATGGAACAGTGTCATCGTAAGTGATGACGCGTTGCTTCGCGTGATTTCTCAACTGCGCAAATCGTTGGGCGATAACGCAAAAAGCCCCCGGTTTATAAAGACCGTTCCGAAACGCGGCTATCAGCTCGTCTGCGTTGTCCAGAAACTCGCGAAAGAAAAAGACAGCACGAACCCACCACTCGAACGCTCCACCGTAGTTCATGCTTCCAAACAACCCAATCGTTTCTTTAAACCCGCGATACTAATCGTCGCGATATTCTTGATCAGCTCACTCGGGCTGTATTTAGCCTATCCAAACAACGGAGGCCTAGCCCACTCCGCCAGAGATGAGCAGGTCGCGAGAGCCGATAATTTTTATCATCAGATGCGCCGAAATGATAATGAAATGGCCATCAATTTGTATGAGCAGTCGCTCTCAAGACACGCTGACAACTCCGATGCACTCGCTGGACTAGCCAACGCATTAGTACAACGTTTACTTAGATGGTCTGAACAATCTCCCAAAGCCCCTGACGACGATCTAGAAACTGCGCTTCGACAAGGAACATTTGAAAGCGCTGCGGCAAGAACAACATTGCAACGCGCACGCTCCCTCGCAGAGCACGCTGTTGAACTATCACCCGACAGCTACAAAGCCCATAAAGCACTGGGATTTGTGCTTCATGCGTCTGGCGAACTGGAGCAAGCAGAAACCGAGTACTTAAGAGCGATTGAACTCAATCCCTCCGCCTGGCCGGTTTATATTAACCTCGGCGATCTTTACGACTTTAAAGGGGAGCCTGAGCAAGCGCTTACGTTTTTTGAACGAGCGTTCGAGGCGATGGATGACAGCTACGATGCACAAATCGCACAAGTCCGTCCATGGTACGCAGACGTGGGATATCTGATTGGCGAGCGCCATTATCAATTGAACGATCACGTAGAAGCAGAGCTTTGGTTTCGACGAGTTCTCTCCCATTCACCCCTGCACAAGGACGCCACCTTAGGATTAATTCGCTTATTAGTTGATTCAGGCGAAACAGAGCAAGCGAAACAACTTTGCTTTGAGCTCAACCGTCGAACAGAAGCCGCGGAAAATTGTGACCAACTGACCGAACGCTAAATACTTACTTAGCCACCTTGCCCCAGCGACACTCTCCTTCCCATATACGCTTCCCTTGCCAAAAACTTGAGAGATTCGCATGGGTAATCGCCATCGAATTAAGATCTACGGTAATTTCGCTTACATCCCAATGGTGAAACGTGCCGATGTCGCCGTGATCAACGCGCACCATGTGCAATTCTTCTTCGCTTGCGATTACATCGTGATGCTTTTCGGCCATACACACTTGGTCGTTATCGTCACAGCTTGCGACGCCGCCATTGATCACCACAATCGCGCGCTTGGTTTCCGGCGTGTAATGAATTTGGATTTGCTGCACCGCCACGGTGCCGTTCATCTCATGAGTCACTTCGCACTGAAGCTGTTGAGCAGAAGCGAACACCGCTGGAGAAAGGAGAAAGAGTAATAAGGAGCGCATACGCACCGCCCATTCTAAATGAATTTATACCACTCTAACCCCTAACGACTTGTCTCGCAAAAACCCAACCTCCGATCGCACCGGCAAGGCACTGAAACGCCCAGCCCAAATAGGATCTTGCTCCAGTAACCAGAGTTACGCCAAGCACTGGTTCCATGGCAGCAATCATCACAAAGAAGCACAGCGCGCCGCCGATAGGATAGAGGATTTGTGCGCGCCCAAAGCGCCTAACGAAAAAGCTCATAGTGCCAAACGCAAGAAGTAAACCGATCAGTATTAACACACCGTAAGTTGGCGCAAGCCCAACCCAATCTTTTAACGTCATGACTAAACGCTCTTGAAAAGGCACGGGAACTTGGACGGAGCTTAGCCCTGCTATTACAAACTGGGTATTAAAGGCGCTCGCGAGAAGAAAACACACTATTAAACTCGTAAAAAACGCAATTACCGTTGATCGAGATATCACATAAACTCCTTAATACTGGTTAACTTGCCAACGAAAAGAGGCCAAACTCATGAAACCACTGCTCATTGCCGCATTTTTGATCGTTTCTGGCGCTGTCTACGCCGAGCCAATTCGCTCTCCCGATCCGTCCGACGTGCCTGTATACGACCGTTATAACGTAGAGGTTCTCGCAGAAAACTTCAATCGTCCGTGGGGGTTGGGCTTCTTACCTGACGGGCGGATGCTAATTGCAGAGCGTAGCGGTGGCATTCAACTGTTAAGCGCTGATGGATCCGAACGTGTCGCTCTTTCTAACGTACCTAAAGCATACATTGGCCGGCAAGCCGGTTTTTTCGAAGCGCTGCCACACCCCGACTACACAACGAATGGCTGGATCTATTTAAGTTATGCCTGGGGAACCGACGAGGCAAACGGCCTTCGAATTGCACGAGCTCAACTCGATGACAGCACGCTTACCAATATCGAAGTGCTCTTTACGGTGGCGCCACTCAAAGAGGGCGGTGCACACTACGGCGGCCGCATTGCGTTCCTTCCCGATGGCACATTCGCAGTGGGTACAGGTGAGGGCTACAACTACCGCGAAGACTCTCAAAAGCTCGATAGCCTCATGGGCAAAGTAATTCGCCTAAACGCCGATGGTTCCATTCCAAGCGACAACCCGTTCATCAACGATGAAAATGCTCGCCCGGAAATTTGGAGCTACGGGCACCGAAATCCTCAAGGTCTCCTATACGATGACGTTGCCGGCATACTATATCTGCACGAGCACGGTCCGCGTGGAGGCGATGAAATCAACGTGATCGAGCCCGGCCTAAATTATGGCTGGCCAGCCATAACTTACGGTATCGAGTACTCTGGAGCGCAAGTAAGTCCTTACACCGAATTGCCTAATATGGAACAACCGCTACTCTACTGGGTACCTTCAATTGCGCCTTCTGGCTTTGTACAACTCCGTGATTCTCAGTTTACGCAATGGGATGGCGACTTCTTGGTATCAACACTCGCGGGCAAAGAACTGCGTTACGTT
>JABXIR010000185.1 GCA_013372965.1 Gammaproteobacteria bacterium | reverse complement strand
TCGTTGTCTGCCAATGGGGGTAAAACCGGCGTCACATTAACACGGTAAATACGTTCGACGTCGCTTGCTTCGGATAATGACACTAAGCGAACGGCACGTTCACCCTGCGCAGGTAATACAAATTGCTTCGGCGTAGCGAGCAGGGTCATGTCTGACAGATTGCTCAGGGTTACTCGCTGTTCAGCGTCGGTACCTGGATTTTGAACGTCAAGTACTTCAAGCTGAACGTACATCTGGTCATTACCGCGGTTAGACACGCGCAGGTCTTGCTGGCGACCTTCAGACGCCACAAACTCGATGATCGAACGATCGACAAACATGTTAGCGAAGCTCGATGAGGAAGCGCCTAATAACAGAAGGACAGATAAAAAATGAGTAAGCTTAGTCACGGAAAATCCTATTTATTATTCTATAGCGACAGTTAATGCCAAATCACCACTAAAGACCCCTGCAGACGCAAAAATGAGATCCTCAGCTTTAAACGTTATACTCATACGCGCGTTCGGTGCACCACCACAGCTCAACCCTCGATTCTCGAGTTCAAATGGTGGACTATCGATGCCCGGAGCGAGCTCGGCATCGACTTGCGCCTCGATGTCGCCGTTAAACGTCATCTCGAAAGGCAAGACCTCCCCGTCTTGCCCGATGAGTTGAAAAGGTGCCCCAGGGTTATTTGCCCCAGATGCCTGCAACACATAGTTGCCGGTGGTATTACCCACCACACAAAAATCTTGATCAATCACGACATCTTGTGTTCTGTCTTGAATGTCGAGATAGATATCTTGCACATCGGTAATGAGAATGTTTGGAAGAACAGAAATACTAATCGTCGTCACTGCGGTTGACGTTTCTCCCGGCACACCCTGTTGCTGTGCATTTACCACACAGCATAGTGACATGAATACCACGAAAGAAATGAGAAAAATACTGTGCTTCAAGGTAACAACCTCAATAGAATGTGAAATGCTTCACACATCGTACCACAACTGAGCTGAATGTCATTAATTGTCGGATCAAATTGACGCGATTGTGAAGCGGACTTGACCTTCAGTTTCGCTCGATTGAATTTGACTGGAAGCGAACTGGCTCTGCTCGGACGTACTGAGTGAAAGAAGCGAACCCAAAGCCGAGACTACGTCCGCTGACGAGCCTTGCGAACCATCCTGACCCGACTGCAAATTGGCCGAGATCGATTGCAACTGGACTGCAGCTTGAACCGATGACGTTTGGCCCGAGGATTGTGATGAAGGCGTCGCCACGGCTTGTTGACCGGATGAGCTAGATGAAGGAGCGTTTAGTGAACGACACACCGCTCTGCTCGCATTGCGTGCTTGCTTGCAAGCACTGATCCGAGCTGCGTCTACTGCCTCGTTCGCTTCTGGGACCGTGACGACCAAGCTTACCGTCGCACGATCAAATGACTCGGCCAAAACTCCCGAGCTTAAAGCCCAAAACAGCGGTAATATAGCAACAACTGAAATCCATCTCATAATTGAAATATAGTCAATTTATGTGGAAACACCTACTTTTTTGAAAAAATATCATATTTAATTTGAGTCACCGATTCATGAACAGACCAATACTCTCAGCCACGCGTTTTTCACTCGCTCCGATGGAGGGAGTCGTCGACGCGACGATGCGACGAATTCTGACCAGCATTGCGGGTGTGGATGAATGCGTGACTGAATTTCTTCGCGTCACTAACACGACCTATCCTGAAAAAGTATTTCGAAGAATCTGTCCGGAGCTCGCGAACGACTGTCGAACGGATTCGGGCACACCTGTGACGCTTCAGATTCTTGGAGGCGATCCTGACGCGATGGCGCGCAATGCGTTGAAGGCGGTTACACTGGGGGCCACCAAAATCGACGTGAACTTTGGATGCCCAGCCAAGACGGTAAATCGCTCTGATGGTGGAGCCATTATTTTGCGAGAGCCCGAACGGGTACTAAACATTCTGGCACGTCTGAGAGCCGAATTACCGACGAGCGTTCCGTTAAGTGCCAAGATGCGCCTTGGCTATGAAGACAAAACGCTAATGCTCGAAAACGCGCTCGCAGCGCAATCGGCGGGAATCTGCAAACTCACAATTCACGGAAGAACAAAGCGTGAAGGATACAAACCTCCAGCCGACTGGTACTCGATAAAACAGATCTCCGACTTGCTTGACATACCCGTTGTACCCAACGGTGACATCACGAGTGTTGAATCTTTCACGCGGTGTCGAGAGATTGTGGCCGCCGATGAATATATGGTGGGCCGCGGATTATTGGCTAACCCTGGCCTCATTAATGAGATTAGAGGCTTCGACGCCCTTTCATGGCAGCAGTTTTTACCGCATCTTTTCGATTTCCAAGAATCTGAGATGGAGTTCGGCGAGCGTCGTCACCAAGGCAACCGAATTAAGCAGTGGCTAGCCTACCTTAAGCAACATTACCAAGAAGCCGATGGTTTTTTTGACGAGGTAAAGCGGATGACCAATCCTGACGATATCTTGCGAGCCATCGATACAGAGATTGTTCGCATGGGACGCACAGCTTTCTGAGGGCTATGCGCCTCTCGAATTCAGCCGAGGGAGCTCCTTGCAATATTTCGATAAATCTAACAGGACCACCAGATGCTCGGGAGGATAAACTTTAAAACGCTAAGGCGTTTTAAACCCTGCGGGCTCGCTGCGCTCGGTTGTGAACGCAATGCGTTCACTCGAACCTGAGGAGGTTCTCACCCCACCTCAGCGAGGTCTATACAACAAAAAAAGGCTACCCAAATGGGTAGCCTTTTTTTGTAATATGGCGCGCTCGGGAGGATTCGAACCTCCGACCGCCTGGTTCGTAGCCAGGTACTCTATCCAGCTGAGCTACGAGCGCGTCTCAAGTGAGGCGAACTATACGCATGGAGGGTTTTATCGTCAAGCCCTAATTATCAAAAAAATCATAAAAAACAACGATCTACGGGTATCCTCGTAAATTTAGTTCAATTTACGTTCAAGAAGGTGGGGATAACACAAGAAATGCCAAGATAGCGATAAAGCCGCCCTCCCTCACCGTCCGTCTGAGCTCTTGGGCGAAATTAGTAGAGGGAATGCAATCGGGTACTCTGGAGGATGCCGTGGTCTTTCATCAGGGGAGGCTCGGGAGGATGAACTTTAAAACGCTAAGGCGTTTTAAACCCTTCGGGCTCGCTACGCTCGGTT